>CANEUK010000016.1 GCA_947441695.1 Rickettsiales bacterium | reverse complement strand
TTTTTAAAGCGGTTTTAAAAAAAATATTTGACATCAAAAAAAAGCTAAGGAACTGTCTTTTGACAAGGTTTTAAGTAGTAATTTTTTTATTCAAAATATGAACATCTCAACTCCTAAAGAAAAAATTGAAATCAGCGAAGAATTGTCAGCAGAAGCTTTGCAAATTTTAGAAATTCTCGATCAAATCGAAAATCACACTGCAATTCTTAGAAAAAAACTAGTTTCAGAATTTAAACCCAAAAGCGAACCAATCCGCTTAAAATTGGATAATATCTAGAAACCCGTATTCAAATTAATTTTACCTAAGATTTTGGCATATTTTTAAGCGCTTTTTTGATAAAATTACGAGGAATATCTGGATATATTTCGAATAATTTCATTAAAAAAATAAGCTAAAATATGACCAAATACGAGTTGAGATGAATTTAAATATAAACTCTAGGTTTAATCTTTAGTAGATTCAGAAAATTGGGTTTGAGTAATATTTTTAGCAAGCCCAATTCCAATCAAAAGATTCACAGAAAAAATTGCCAAAATACTAACCATAACTACCAAAACATCATTTAGGCGACCGCTTCTTGAGGCTAACAAAATAATCAAAATTAAAAAACTGCTATAAGAAACCGATAAAGAAGAAATCTTTCTGATATATTCTTCAAAGAAAAAAAGTCCGCATAAGCCAGCCAAACAAAGAAAAATCAATAGTCCGCAAATAAATAAATAAGCCATAGTTTTATGAAAAAATTTTTTGTAATTTTTTTAGCAACTTCTTTTTGGCTAACAAGTTTTAATAAAGCCAAATCTGAAATTATTGACGTGCAAAACGAAGAAAAAAGTTTTGGCGAATGGAAAGTTTTTTGCGAAATTGATGCAATGATGGATTTGGCTCACTGCAAAATTGCCTCAAAATTTTATCAAAATACTGCCGTAATTTCAATTGAACCAACAATTAAATTTTTAAACCAACTTTTTATTGCAATTCCACAAATTCGCATTGGAAGTTTTTTAAAAATTCGAGTTGATCAAAATGACTTAATTTTGTCAAAAAATCTTAGTGCTAAAGACTTTGGACTTATACCAATTGACGAAGCGCAAAAAAACTTGCTTTACAACCAAATGAAAACTGGTGACTTTTTGTTCTTCAGATTTAGCGTTCGCGATTCGGAAAAAGAAATTACCGCCAAAATAAATCTTAAAGATTTTCGAAGTGCCTTAAATTATTATAGCAATCGAGTTTCAAAATAATTCCCTCTTTTTTAAATCAATTAAAATCAAATCATGACTATTCGAGTTGCAATTAACGGGCTTGGTCGCATTGGTCGTTGCGTTGCTCGCGCTATTTTCGAAGATAAAAAATATTCTAATATCGAGCTTGTTGCAATCAACGGATCAGCCGATGCACAAACTCAAAAACATTTACTAAAATACGATTCAATTCACGGACGTTTTTCAAAAACTGTCGAAGAAAGCGAAAATTTTTTAATAATCGACGGTAAAAAAGTTCAACTTCTCAATGAAAGAGATCCAAAAAAATTGCCTTGGAAAGAGCTAAAAATCGACCTAGTTTTTGAATGCACCGGCGCATTTACCAAGCACGACGAAGCCTTTTGGCACATTAATTCTGGTGCTAAAAAAGTTATTATTTCGGCTCCAGCCAAAGAAGATTCTGTTAAAACAATTGTTTTTGGCGTTAATGACGAAACTTTAAATTCTGACGACAAGGTAATTTCCATCGGATCTTGTACCACCAATTGTTTAGCTCCAATTGCCAAAGCCTTGAATGATTCAATTGGCATTGAAAAAGGTTTTATGACCACAATTCACGCTTATACAAACGATCAAAATATCGTTGATAATTCTCACAAAGACTTGCGACGCGCTCGTGCTTGCGCCATGTCGATTATTCCGACTTCAACCGGAGCAGCCAAGGCAATTGGCTTAGTTTTGCCAGAACTAAAAGGCAAATTAGATGGAGGCGCAGTTCGCGTTCCAACCGCCAACGTTTCAATGGTTGAACTCAATTTTATCGCCAAAAAAGATACCGATATTTCCCAAATCAATGAAGCGGTAAAAAAAGCTGCAAATGAAAAAATGAAAAATGTTTTACAAGTTGTTGAAGAGCATTTGGTTTCAATTGATTTCAACCATACAAATTTTAGCTCATATTTTGACGCCACCCAAACCAAGGTAATTGGCAAAAACTTGGTAAAAGTTGTTTCTTGGTATGATAATGAATGGGCTTTTTCGCTTAGAATGCTTGATGTTGCTAGGTTAATCAAAGATAAATCCTTGTTTTAAAGCTGCTGTTAATTATCCAAATTCAAACTAAAGTTTAAGCAAATTAATCTCTGCATCCGCAATAAAGTTTTTGGTTTTTTTAAGTTTTAATTTTTCCTCAAAAATACTTTATTGCTTCCGATCAATAGATTTTTACTTTGGCGTAAAATCTTGGGTCTAGACAACTTTTGGCAAACATAAACAAGGCGAGCGCGGATGGTCTCACAAAGAAAAGGTTTTTAGCTTAGTTGAGCGTGGCGGCAAAGTTCGTTCTCACCATGTTCAGCTGACAAATGTAAAAACACTTTTGCCAATTCTTCAAAGCGCAGTGAAGCAAGAAACAACTTTGATGACTGATGAAGCTAGACAATATGTAAAAATCGGAAAAGAGTTTAAAGATCACGGCGTTGTTGTTCACAGCCGCAAAGAATATGTTCGCGGCTCTGTTCACCAACACAATCGAAGGCTTTTTTAGCATTTTCAAAAGAGGCATGAAAGGCGTTTATCAGCATTGCAAAAGTAATCATTTGAAACGATACTTGTGCGAGTTCGATTTTCGTTATAATACGAAAGAAATTACAGATTCAGAACGCGCCGAAGCAGTATTGGCAGGCGTTATGGGTAAACGATTAACTTACAGAATCTCATCAATGGCATGACAAACACTGTTAACTTAGCGGATTTCAAAGATACTTTTATTATCTCTTACGATGGAGAGCTACATTCGATTGAAGCAAACACTTTTGCTAATTCAATTGTCGCTCTATCAAGAATTATCGAGGAAGTAAATTATTTAATTTCACCTGACAGCAAGGTGGAAATTCGCATTGAAGCGATAAACAAAGGTAGCTTTAAGCCAACAATCAAAGTTTGTAAAAAAATCTGGAATAAAGTTACCCCTTTTCTCCCGGAAAAAAATCAAACAGTTCCAACTTTTCTTGCTCTATTAGCTATCATATGGCAGCAAAGCGGTAAGGATTTGATTGTGATAAGAGACAAGGAAGTAACTATAGAAACCAGCAATTCTAAAATCATCATTCCGCGAGAAATTTACGACAACGCTGATAAAATAAAAAATCAAAAAAACATTAAATCAGAAATTGCTGCAAGCTTTGATATTATCGCAAACGACCCATCAATTAGCGGTTTTAAGATTCAAAAAAATTTGGAAGATCAATCGTTTCCTTTTCAGACAAAAAGAGAGGATTTTAATTTCTTCATCAATATCGCTGAAGCCAATGAAGAGTTGGGAAACAATAAAAAGAAACTTACCGAAGAAGCTCATTTACAGCTAATAAAAGTGATCTTGGAAAAAGGAAAAAGAAAATGGGAATTCGCTTGGAAAGGCATAAAAATTTCCGCACCAGTTTCCGATGATAAATTTTGGGATAGAATGGCTAGAGGTGAAATATCAATCAAGCAGGGCGATAGTATAAAAGCCAATATGCAAATAATTCAGGTTTTAGATCCTTATTCCAAAGTTTTTTTCAACGAAAGCTACGAGGTAATGGAAGTAATTGACTACATTCCTTCGCCTGAACAAGGGAGGCTTCTATAGTGGCAGACAAACCAAAAAAAACAGCCAAAAAAATCTCAACATGACCTCTTCAAAGCCGCCTCAAAAGAAGCTGGTTGCGATGAAAAATTTGATCTAAAAAAAGCTCTAAAAAAACTTATCAAACCAAAAGAATCAAAGTCATGAATGTTAAAACTGCAAAAACCGTAATTACTGTCTGGTCAGTTATTTTTGGTCTATCCATTTTCTTTTCAGATAGCGATTCTAGCAAGATTCTATCAGCAGTAATTTTGACTTTTGTGATTCTAGTTTACGGAGTTTTGCAGATAGACGACATTCAAGATCGCCTTTCTCGAATCGAAGAAAATTCTAAGAAATAGTAGTGTCAAGTATATAAACGCGAAACTTTAACTCTTCTTTTTCAGCTTTAATCTTCAAAATTTGTCCATCTTTAATTTCGCCGCGTAAAATTTTTTCTGCCAAAATATTCTCAATTTCGCGCTGAATCACTCTTTTTAAAGGGCGCGCGCCATAAACTGAATTATAGCCTTTGGCGGCCAAATATTTTTTGGCACTTTCGTCGAGTTTTAAATTAATATTTTTTGTTGCCAGTCTTTTTGCCAATTTGCCAATTTGAACTTCAACAATTTTTTGCATATTGTGGCGACTTAGTTTGTTGAACAAAACTATTTCATCCAAACGATTTAAAAATTCGGGGCGAAAATGCGCGCGCACTACTTTCATAACGCTTTCTTCGGCACTTTTTGCCAATTCATCTTCATCTAAATCATTCAAAAATTGCGAACCTAAATTCGAGGTTAAAATAATAATGCTATTACTAAAATTCACCACGTGACCTTGGCTGTCGCTAAGTCTTCCATCATCTAAAACTTGGAGCAAAATGTTAAAAACATCGCCATGCGCTTTTTCAACTTCGTCAAACAAAATAACTTGATAAGGCCTGCGACGCACGCTTTCGGTTAAAACGCCGCCTTGTTCAAAACCAACATAACCCGGAGGTGCGCCAATTAAACGCGCAACCGAATGTTTTTCCATAAACTCGCTCATGTCAACGCGAAGCATCGCGGTTTCGTCGTCAAAAATAAATTCTGCCAAAGCTTTGGCAACTTCGGTTTTTCCAACTCCAGTTGCGCCCAAAAATAAAAATGAGCCAATTGGCCGACTAGAATCTTGCAAACCAGCGCGCGAACGTCGAACGGCGTTTGAAATTGCCGCTAAAGCTTCATCTTGACCAACCACACGTTCACGAAGATTTTCTTCCATTTTTAACAACTTTTCTTTTTCTCCTAAAAGCAGTTTATCCAACGGAATTCCGGTTATTTTGGCAATAATCGCCGCAATATCATCTTCACCAACCGATTCGCGCACCAAGCTTTGCGCTACCGCATTTTCAAGGTTTGATAGCTCTTTTTGTAGCTCGGGAATTTTGCCATAAGTAAGTTCGCCAGCTTTAGCCAAATTGCCCGCGCGCTGGGCTTTTTCTAGTTCAAATTTGCTTTCGTCAATTTGGCTTTTTAATTCGTTAATTTTATTACGTTTGTTTTTTTCGGCATTCCACAGCGAACTCATTTCGGCAGATTTTTTCTCAAGATTTTGCAGCTCAAAATTTACTTTATCCAAGCGCGCTTTTGAAGCCGCGTCATCTTCTTTTTTCAAAGCTTCGGCTTCAATTTTTAGCTGAATAATTTTGCGATCAGTTTCGTCTAGTTCGGCTGGCTTTGAATCAACTTCAATTTTTAAGCTGCTGGCGGCTTCGTCGATTAAATCGATTGCTTTATCGGGCAAAAAACGATCGGTAATATAGCGCGCCGACATTGTGGCGGCGGCAACCAAAGCCGAATCTTTAATTTTAATACCGTGGTGAACTTCGTATTTTTCTTTAATGCCGCGCAAAATTGAAATAGTGTCGGCAATTGTGGGTTCGCCAGTAAAAACAGACTGAAAACGACGCGCCAAAGCGGCATCTTTTTCAATGTAATTGCGATATTCATCTAAAGTTGTGGCACCAACGCAATGCAAAGAACCACGAGCCAATGCAGGCTTAAGCAGGTTTGACGCGTCCATTGCGCCATCGCTTTTGCCCGCGCCAACCAACAAATGAAGTTCGTCGATAAACAAAATTACATCGTCGCTATTTTCAATTTCACCCAAAACTGCTTTTAAACGCTCTTCAAACTCGCCACGAAACTTGGCGCCAGCAATCAAAGCACCTAAATCGAGCGACATTAATTTTTTGCCTTTCAAATTTTCTGGCACGTCGCCATTTACAATTCGTTGCGCCAAACCTTCGACAATTGCGGTTTTTCCAACTCCGGGCGATCCTATTAAAACTGGATTATTTTTGGTGCGCCGCGACAACACTTGCATGGTTCTGCGAATTTCTTCATCGCGACCAATTACTGGATCAACCTTTCCCAAAGCAGCTTTTTTGGTTAAATCTTGCGCATATTTTTCAAGAGCCTGATAAGTTGTTTCGCTTGATTCTGAATCGGCTTTTTTGCCCGCACGAATTTTTTGAATCGAAGCGCGAAGCGTTAAAATTGTTAAGCCAGCAAGTTTTAGCGCAATTGCGGCGGCGTTTTTTTCGTCTTCTAAAATTGCCTGCAAAACTCGTTCAATTGTTATAAATTTATCAGAATTTTGTTTAGCAAGTTTTTGAGCTAAAATCAAAACTCGAGCTAATTCTGGCGACATTGAAATTGAGCCAGCTCCGCTTCCTTCAACCGTAGGAATTTGGTTTAAAATTTTAGAAATTTCGGCTTTTAAAATTTCAACATTAGCGTCCGATAAAATGATTAGTTTTTCTGCCAAACCATCTTTGTCTTGCAACATTTCGTGAAGCAAATGTTCTGGCAAAAGTTTTTGATTTCCTCGCGACAAAGCCAATGTTTGAGAGCTTTGCAAGAGATTTTGAGTTTTTTGCGTGTAAGTTTCTTGGTTCATAAAATTGAAATTTTTAATTTGGTTTGAAAGTTATTCTTGGCTTTGACAAACAACCAAAAATCTAAAGATTTCAAGCGTTAATTTTTCCAAATAAACTCTGCCAAAACTCAATTCAAGATTTCAACTTCAATAAAAATCAAAAATCTGTTGCGGATGCTTGTAAAACAAGGTTTAACTCGCTTGAAAAGAAATTAATTTTGTGAGGAATTATTCGTTGCGTAAGCAATTCAACTTTTTCAATAATTCAGGTTCAATTTCTAAAACAGTTTTGATAAAAAAATCGCGCTCAAATAAGCCTTTATGTGGCACCGTCAACTTTTCGCCCAGTAAAATTTTTAAGTTTTCAATTGCCAAAATATCAATATCAATTTCTCTAGGAGCCCATTTTGAGAGTTCTTGTCGCCCCAAATCTTTTTCAATTTTTTTGATAATTTCTAAAATTTTTAGCGGCGGAAATTTTTTTAAATTTATATCCGCCGAAAGCGCAATATTAAAAAATTCGCAATTCCATTTAGTTGGCGAATTTGGCAAAAGCATTGCGGCATTTTTAAAGATTTTTGATTTTTTTAAATTGCTCAAAAACAATTGATTGACAAGGCTTTGAACCGCTTTATCTAAATAAAAGTTTCGGTCGCCTAAATTAGAACCAAGACCAAAAATTATGCGTTTTTTTTTAAAAAAAATTTCGTTAAGAATTTTCATGAAAATAGGTGATTTTTACCAAGTTTTTTATTTGATTATTTAGATATTTGCTGTTGTAAAAATCGAAAGTAATTTTTAAGTTTCGCTTAAATGAATATGTTTAAAATTTTTCTTAAAAAATTCCCCTTAAATTTCAAAAAAAATTACCAAAACTAATGACAGCAAAGAAAAATGCTTCTGAAAATTTTGTTTCAAGACCAACGTCGCCGCACCTACAAATTTATAGATGGAGCGTTTCTTCGCTAACTTCAATCATGCACCGTTTTACTGGAATTTTGCTCTACGTTTCGATAGTGGCAATTTCGTGGTATATCGTCTATTACGCTTATCAAATAAACATTGCCGATTCATCTGAAGCCTGCGATTGCCCAATGAACGCAATCATTAATAATATTTTTGCCTTAGCTTCGGTTGGAGCGGTTTTTTCGCTTTATTATCATTTTTGCAACGGCATTCGCCATTTATTTTGGGATATCGGTAAAGGATTCGACAAAAATACCGCAAAAAATAATGGATTATTGGTTATTTTTTCATCGATTATTTTTACTGCCGCCACAATTGGCGCGGTTATTTACCTAAAATTTTACTAGATAAATATGAACAAAATCAAAATCTCTCCTTCAACTAAAACCGGTTCGCACCACTGGTTGGCACAAAAAACTTCAGCCATTGCCTTAGTTCCATTGATTCTTTGGTTGGTTTTTTCTTTCGTTCAAATTACGCAAGATCCGCAAAGCTACTTGCCAGTTTTTTTTGCTTATCCACTTAATGCGGTGATGGGAATTTTGCTTATCACAACTTCGCTTTATCACGGTTCGCTTGGTCTTCGAGTGGTTTTTGAAGATTATATTTCAAACAAAACCAAGCTTCATTTCTACATCACGCTGGTTAATTTTATTTCTATTATTACCTCGGTTGCTGCGGTTGTAGCAATTATTCGACTTCACTTAATTGGATAAAAAATGTCAGAGAAAAAAATTGCAAATTACCAAATCACTGATCACGAATTTGATGTGATAGTTGTTGGAGCTGGCGGAGCTGGACTTCGCGCCACCTTTGGTATGGCGCAAAAAGGCTTATCAACTGCTTGTATTTCAAAAGTTTTTCCAACTCGTTCACACACAGTTGCAGCGCAGGGTGGAATTTCGGCAGCCTTGGGAAATATGGGCGAAGACGATTGGAGATGGCATATGTACGACACCATTAAAGGTTCTGATTGGCTGGGAGATCAAGATGCAATCGAATATATGTGCAAAGAAGCTCCCGAGGCTATTATTGAACTTGAACATTATGGCGTGCCTTTTTCGCGCACCGTAGATGGAAAAATTTATCAACGTCCTTTTGGTGGCATGACCAAAGAGTTTGGCGAAGGCGGCCCCGCGCAAAGAACTTGTGCAGCTGCTGATCGCACTGGACACGCCATTTTACACACACTTTATCAACAATCTCTCAAACATAACGCGCAATTTTTTATCGAATATTTTGCACTCGATTTAATCATGGAAAATGGCATTTGCCGCGGAATCACGGCACTTTCAATGCTTGATGGAAAAATGCACCGCTTTAAAGGTCAAATGGTGGTTTTGGCAACTGGTGGATATGGTCGCGCCTACTTTTCGGCAACTTCGGCTCATACTTGCACGGGCGACGGAAACGCCATGGTTTTGCGCGCTGGCCTGCCTTTGCAAGATATGGAATTTGTGCAATTTCACCCAACCGGAGTTTATGGCTCGGGCTGTTTAATTACCGAAGGAGCGCGCGGCGAAGGCGGATATTTAGTTAATTCTGAAGGCGAGCGTTTTATGGAACGCTACGCTCCAAGCGCAAAAGATTTAGCCAGTCGCGACGTGGTTTCGCGCGCCATGACTATGGAAATTTTAGAAGGCCGCGGCGTTGGGCCAAACAAAGATCATATTTATCTGCACTTAAATCACCTAGATCCAAAAATTCTTCACGAACGTTTGCCCGGAATTTCTGAAACTGCCAAAGTTTTTGCTGGCGTTGATGTAACTAAAGAACCAATTCCGGTTTTACCAACGGTTCATTACAATATGGGCGGAATTCCAACCAATTTTAAGGCTGAAGTTTTAACGATAAAAAATGGCAAAACCGAAATTGTTCCTGGTTTAATGGCAATTGGCGAAGCCGCCTGCGTTTCGGTTCACGGCGCCAATCGCTTAGGTTCTAATTCATTACTCGATTTGGTTGTATTTGGTCGCGCAGCAGCAAATCAAGCGGCAGAAGTAGTAAAACCAAACCAAAAACAAGCCGAATTAGAACCAGAAGCTGGTGAAGAATCAATTTTGCGCTTTGACAAAATCAGAAATTCTAACGGAAAAATTCCAACTTCGCAAATTCGCGGACAAATGCAAAAAGCTATGCAACAACACGCAGCGGTTTTTAGAGTTGAAGATTCTTTGCTTGCTGGGACTAAAAAAATGCAACAGATCTTTAAAGATTTTGACGATTTAAAAATTGAAGATCGTGGCTTGATTTGGAATAGCGACTTAATTGAAGCACTTGAACTAGATAATTTACGTTCTCAAGCTTTGGTTACAATTTCTTGCGCCCTAAATCGCAAAGAAAGCCGTGGAGCTCAAGCCCGCGACGACTTTAAAGATAGAGACGACGAAAATTGGATGAAGCATTCAATTATGTGGTGCGACAAAAACGCTAACACAAAAATTGATTATCGCGAAGTAGTGTTAAAACCTTTAACTAACGACGTTCAAGCGTTTCCACCAAAGAAAAGAGTTTATTAATTGGTTTCTTAAAACTTGGTAAAAGAACTTCCAAAAAAAACAAAATCAAAATAAAAATGGCAGAATTCACCCTCCCAAAAAATTCGCAAATCGACAAAAAAGCTGGAAAAGTTTTTAAAGCGCCGCAAAACGCCAAAAACATTCGAGCCTTTAAAATTTATCGTTTTGACCCCGAAGATGCAGAGAAAAAAAATCCACATATCGATTCTTTTGAACTAGATTTAGACGAATGTGGCCCAATGGTTTTAGACGCTCTTATAAAAATTAAATCAGAACATGACTCTTCGCTAACATTTCGCCGCTCTTGTCGCGAAGGAATTTGCGGTTCATGCGCCATGAATATTGACGGAACCAACACTCTTGCTTGCACCAAAGCAATATCTGAATGCGAAAAAAGCGATGTAAAAATTTATCCGCTTCCGCACATGCCCGTAGTAAAAGATTTAGTTCCAGATCTTACTCATTTTTACGAACAGCACAAATCTATTAAACCTTGGTTACAAGCCGAAGTTCCGCAAAACACCAATCAAGAAAGGCTACAAAGCCCGGAAGATCGCGAAAAACTTGATGGTCTTTACGAGTGTATAATGTGCGCCTGTTGTTCAACTTCTTGCCCAAGTTATTGGTGGAATGGCGATAAATATTTGGGGCCCGCAACCTTGTTGCAAGCTCAAAGGTGGATTGTTGATTCGCGAGACGAAGCAACTGAAGAAAGATTAGACGCGCTCGAAGATCCTTTTAAGCTATATCGCTGTCACACAATCATGAACTGCGCCAATGCTTGTCCAAAAGGCTTAAATCCAGCCAAAGCAATTGCTTCAATTAAACAAGCAATTGCTGATCGCAAAGCTTAAATATGCAAAACTTTCTTTTTCTTGGTTGCGGCAAAATGGGTTCAATAATTGCCCGCAACCTAATTAAAGAAAGTGGCGTTTTGCCAAGTCAAATCAAGGTCATAAAACAAACTAACAAAAACAAAATTCCTGAAATTTGCTACCTAAAAAATTCTAAAAATCTGCCTAAAAATTATCAATCCGACATAGTTTTTATCGCAATAAAACCCCAAGATGCCGAGCAAATTTTAAAAGAATTTGCCACTCAAAAAATCTTTCATAAAAAAACTATTTTTATCTCAATTTTAGCTGGCAAAAAAATTGAATTTTTTGAAAAAATTTTTGGCGAAAAAGCCAAAATAATCCGCTCAATGCCAAATTTGGCAATTCAATATTCTCAAGGGATATTTGCCTATTTTTGCAATAAAAATATCGCAAAAACCGAAAACAAAAAACTAGCCAAAATTTTTGAAAAATTTGGAAGCGCGTTTGAAATTGAGAGTGAAAAATTATTTGACGCAATTACGGCAATTTTTGGTTCAGGGCCCGCATATATTTTTTTGCTGCAAGAAATTTTTGCTGAAATTGCTATTTTATCAGGAATTGACAAAGAAAAAGCCGAAAGTCTAACAAAAAAATTATTTTTCGGCAGTTCTCTAATGTCAGAATCTGCAACGCAAAACTTTAGCGATTTACGCGCTTCAGTTACCTCAAAAAACGGCACCACTGAAGCCGCATTAAAAATTTTACAAAAAAATTCTGTTCTTAAAGATGTTTTTAAAAAAGCAATTTCTGCCGCTCAAAAAAAATCTAACGAACTTGCAAAGTTTTAGAGAAAAAGACTTAGTTTTTATTTTTTTTATTTTAAGTCGCCTAATCGCTGTATTTCTTTCTTTTCCCTGTATTACCGACGTTCCTAGTTATTTCGATTGGTTTGATAAACTAAAATCTGGCTTAATTCCCTATATTCAATTCTCTTTTGAATATCCGCCACTAACGCTAATTTCAATTTATTTTGCTGGAATTTTTAACCCCAAAAACTTTACAGAATATTACCTCAGTTTTGCAGCAATGATGATTTGCACCGACTTTTTTCTTCTAATTCTTTGCAAAAGATTTTGTAAAAACAAGCTAGCTATGAATGAGCGCGAAATTTCTTACATGATTTTGCTTTATAGCCTATTTGGTTTGCTGCTTTTTCGCATTCTTTATCATAGACTAGATTTGCTGGTATCGCTTTTTTTTGTTACGTCTTTAGTTTTTTTTGGCAGCGAAAGTTCTAAACTAAAAAAAGCGTTTTTTTTAAATGGTATAATAGGGTTTTTTTACAAAATAATTCCCGTATTCATGGTGCCTTCAACCATTATTATTAAAGGCTTTAAATCAGATTTATCTATTAAAAAAACTTTACAAAAAATCTTCGTCAATTCTCTAATTTTTATCTCAACTTTGGCGGCAATAATTTGGATATTAGAAGTTTTTACCGATTATCAATTTGTTAAAAATATGCTATTTCACCAAAAGCGCGGAATTCAAATTGAGTCAAGCTATGCTTCGATTTTGTTGTTAAAAAATTTATTAAAAATTGGCACTAATTCAGAAGTTTATCATTCTTTTGGGGCTTGGAACATTGCTGGAAATGTTTTTTTTGAAACTTTTGCTAAAGTTTTTGGAAACCTTGTTTTTCTATGCTTTTGGGGCGTTTTGTTTGCTATTTTTTTGAATAAAAAAATTACAAAAAAAGTAATAAACTTTTCTGAAGCTCAATTTTTAGAACTAACCCTGATTACAATTTTGCTTTTTATTTCGTTTCAACGCGTTTTGTCTTTGCAATTTTTTGTTTGGCTAATTCCTGTTTTAGCAATTTGGCTGGCAAAAAATCGTTCGATAAAATTTTTAATAGTTTTTTGTTTTTTATTTTTTTGTTCGTTTTTTATTTTCTCCATCAACTATTCTGCCCTT
>CANEUK010000015.1 GCA_947441695.1 Rickettsiales bacterium | reverse complement strand
GTTTTAGTGGTGGATGAAAGCCACAATGCCGAAAGCGATTTAAGCGTTGAAATGCTAAACGCGCTAAATCCTTCTTTTGTTTTAGACTTAACCGCCACGCCAAAAAACAACAGCAACTTGATAAGCTTGGTTCCGGCAATTGAGCTAAAAAAAGAACATATGGTTAAGTTGCCAGTTGTTGTTTATAACCACCATAGCCGCCAAGAAGTAATTGAAAGCGCAATTCATCTGCAAAAAAGTTTGGAAAATGCGGCGCGTTTGCAAGAAGAAAAAGGCGAAAAATATATTCGCCCAATTGTTTTGTTTCAGGCGCAACCAAAAAACGCTGATGATGCCACAACTTTTGAAAAGTTAAAAGCTGCTTTAATAGAAGCCGGAATTGCCCAAAATCAGATAAAAATAAAAACCGCCAATAAAGACGAATTAAAGGGAATCGACCTGCTTTCGCGCGATTGCGAAGTGCGTTTTATTATAACTATCAACGCTTTGAAAGAAGGTTGGGATTGTCCGTTTGCTTATGTTTTGGCTTCTTTGGCTGATAAATCTTCGGCGGTTGATGTGACGCAAATTTTGGGTCGCGTGCTGCGCCAGCCTTACGTTAAAAAACATGGCGAACCTTTGTTGAATGTTTCGTTTGTTTTAAGCGCTTCGGCAAAATTTCAAGAAACTTTGGGAAATGTTGTTAAGGCTTTGCAAAATTGCGGTTTTAGCGAAAAAGATTATCGCTACAAAGATTTTCAAACCGACGCGAAAAAAGAAGATTTTGACAAAAACGAGACGCAAAATTTGATGGAAAATTTTTTGTTTTCTGGTTCGCAAGAAAACGAAGATTTTAACCTTAAACAAATTGCGTCCAATGCAGATTTGGCGGCGCAAGAAAGGCTTTTAAAAATTCAAGATTTGGCGCTTAAAAATAGCCAAGAAATGGAAAGTCAAATTGAGCAAGAAAATCAAAAAAATCCTCAAGAAAACGCAATTCAAGAATTGGGTAAAATAGTGAAAAAATATAAAATGGTCGAAAGCCACCAAGAATTGGCTCTGAAACTGGTTTTGCCTAAATTTTTTTTAGAAGTTCCTGTCGATTTAAGTAGCGATAAAAAAGTTGAGCTTTCGAGCGAACCTCTTTTACAAAATTTTAAATTGAGCGGCGAAAATTCTAAAATTGATTTTGAGCAAACTGTTTCAGATTTATATAAAATTGACATCGAACAAACCAGCAAAGACCAATACGCGCCGCGTTTTAGTAAAGTTGAGAATCAAATTATCAAAAGCTCAATTGCCGAATTTATTTTAGCCAAACCACGAGAATCACAAATTAAAGATATTGCACATCGCATGATTGAATCAATTGGAGATATGTATCCAATTGCCGATCAAGAAATTAGAAAATTTATAGAGCAGGTTTTAAGCCATTTAAACGGCGATCAGTTAAAAGAAATTTTAGCACGCCAAACCAGCGCTTGCAAAAAAATAAAAGAAAAAATTCAAGATCACGTCAACAGGCACGCCAAAAGAGAGTTCGAAAATTTATTAAAAATAGGCAAAATAACTTGCGAACCGAGTTGGAAATTTTCTAAAGAAATTATTCAAAGCGGCGAATTGGGCGCAGAAATTTCTAAATCGCTTTACGAGCGCGAAGCAAAAATGAACGGCTTTGAAACAAAAATAATTACCGAAATTTCTGGCTTACCAAATATTGCTTTTTGGCACCGAAATCTTGGCAAATCTCGCGGATTTTCAATCAACGGTTTTAAATCGAATCATTATCCCGACTTTATTTTAGCTTCAAAAAAAGGTGCAATAATTTTGGTTGAAACAAAGGGCGATGATCGCGACAATTCTGACAGCGCAGCAAAATGCGCTTTGGGAAGCCAATGGGTAAATTCTTTGGAAAGGCAAAAATTTTCTTATTTTATGATTTTTGAACAAGAAAAAGAAATTGAAGGCACTTATTCGCTACAAGAAGCAAAAAAATTAATATCTGAACTTTGATTTAGCCCATTTGAAGCAAAAATAATTTTTAAAAAAACCAATGTTTGACAACTTTTCCACCAAAATTACTCGCATTTTCGACACAATTTCTGGCAAAAAATTCATCTCCGAAGATGATTTAAATGCCACAATGCGCGAGATCAGAATTGCGCTTTTGGAAGCCGATGTTTCTTTGCCAATCGCCAAAGAATTTATTGAGAAAGTTAAAGCTGAAGCCTTGGGACAACAAGTTATAAAAAGCGTTTCGCCCGGACAAATGGTGGTGAAAATTGTTCATGATGAATTGGTGAAATTATTGGGCGGAGAAAAAGCCGAAATTAATTTAAATGCCAAACCACCAATTGTGATTTTGATGGTTGGTTTGCAAGGTGCTGGTAAAACTACAACTTCCGGAAAACTGGCGGCGCGCTTTAAAAATAAAAATCGCAAAAGAGTTTTGCTGGCTTCGCTTGATACTTATCGTCCGGCCGCCGCCGAGCAATTAAAAATTTTGGCTCAAAAAATTGAGGTTGATTTTGACGAATTTGACGAAGCCAAAAAACCACTTTTTCTTGCCAAAAAAGCTTATCAAAAAGCTATTAATAGCGCTTACGAAGTATTGATTTTAGACACTGCCGGAAGAACCAGCATAAACGAAGAAATGATGCAAGAATTGGTTGAAATTAAAAACGCCACAAATCCAACCGAAATTTTATTGGTGGTCGACGCCATGATTGGTCAAGATGCGGTAAATGTTGCTAAAAACTTCAACGAAAAATTGCCGCTTACTGGCACAATTTTAACTCGATTAGACGGCGATTCGCGGGGAGGTGCGGCTTTAACCATGAAAGCTGCGACCAATTGCGCGATTAAATTTATTGGCGTTGGCGAAAAAATTAACGAACTTGAAGAATTTGATCCAAAGCGAATTGCGTCGCGGATTATTGGAATGGGCGACGTGGTTTCGTTGGTGGAAAAAGCGCAAGAAATTTTTGACGCTGACGAAATGCAAAAAGCCGCCCAAAAAATGCAAAAAGGCAAATTTGATTTAGAAGATTTGCTCAAACAAATTCGCAACATGAAAAAAATGGGCGGTCTTAGTAGCATTTTAAATTTTTTACCCGGAGCTGGCAAAATTAAAGAACAATTAGGCAAAATTGGCGGCCTTGAACAAGAAGTTAAAAAACAAGAAGCGTTGATTTTGTCGATGACCAAAAAAGAGCGGCAAAATCCAGAAATTCTAAATTCGTCGCGCAAATTTCGAATCGCCAAGGGCGCGGGAAGCAACATTCAAGAAGTAAATCGCTTGCTAAAAAAATATAAACAAATGCAAAAAATGATGGGAAAATTTGGCAAAATTGACCCTAGCAAAATGCAAGAAATGATGGATTCTCCTGAAGTAAAAAGGGGCATAAAAAATTTTAGATTTTAAAACTTATGAATTTAGACAAAAAACAATGCGCTTCTTGCGACAAAAACCTTCCAGCTTTGGATTATAATCAGGCGCAAAGCTATTTATCTAAGTTAAAAAATTGGCAAATTTCGGCTAATTCAAAATGGATTTTTAAAGAGTTTTCTTTTGCAAATTTTTTAGAAAGTTTGAGCTTTGTAAATAAAGTTGGGGCAATTTCTGAAGAGCAAAATCATCATCCAAACATTGATTTCACTTGGGGAAAAGCCAAAATTTCTATACAAACCCACAAAATTAACGGTCTTTGCGAAAATGATTTTATTTTAGCTGCCAAAATTGATGAAATTTTTTAAATGCCCGCTTTAAAACAAACCAAAATACTTCCTCACAAAGCAAAACAAATTTACGAATTGGTGATGGACATTGAAAAATATCCTGAATTTTTGCCTTGGTGCAAAAAAGCCAAAATTATCGAGATAATTTCTGACGAAAATTTGCGCGCTGATTTGCTGGTTAATTTTAAAAGTTTTTTTGAAAAATATCGCTCCGACGTAATTCACAAAAAAACTGCCCAGAATATCTATTTTGTTGATGTGGTGGCAATTGAAGGCCCTTTTAAAAAGCTGATAAATCAGTGGAAAATTCGCGATCTAGAAAATGGCGAATGCGAAGTAGAATTTTTTATCGATTTTGAATTTAACTCAATTTTTTTAACCAAACTTATTGGCTCAATTTTTGAAAAAGCTGCTCAAAAAATGATGGCAGCTTTTGAAGAAAGAGCCAGACAAATTACTTCATAATAAATCTGTTCCAAAACCTGCAGATCCTACAAAATTAGAGCCCGAGAAAGGCTCTAATTTGTCGACATTTAACAATGCCAAAACACTGAAGTTTTATCTTAAATTTCCTTTTTTTTGTTCGGTTGAGTTAATTATATTTTTTATATCAGAATCGGAGATACCGTTTTCTTTTAATTTTTCTTTAAAATCAGATATCCCATCAGAATATGAACCTCCATAACCACGATGGTCCATTGCGATGTCAATAAAGGCATCTTTTACCATTTTCCAAGCCTCTGGTAATCCATCTTTTTTGATTATTATTGAATTAAGTTCATTTTTGATACTTTCTTCAACCGCTCTATGGCCTGAAATAACTATTTGATTAGAGACATATTTATTCTTAACTCCTTCAGGAATTTGAGGAAGAAAATCTTTGTGTAATGAACTTGCTTCTTTTGAAGTGGTAGATGGGCTAGGGGATGAACTTGCTTGTTTTGAAGTGGTGCCAGAATTTTCTAAGCCATTTTTTTTAGAATCTTCAACATTTGTTTTAGACATAAATTATAAATGAGTGATTGTTAATAATTTTTGATTTTTACTGAAGTTAAGTTCAGGTAATTCAAAAAAATCAATTCGTAAATTTTAATTACAAGGGAAAGTTGATTTAGTTAAATAAAATTGAGAATATATTTTTATTCAGCTACAACCAAAATAGTTTTGAGATTTTTAATTTTTCAGAAGCTAGCAAAAAACCACTTATTAATGCCGATCCTGCTGAATTATGTAAAAATAAATGGCGAATATTTGGTTAAAGGAAAAAAACTAACTGGGTTTTCAAACACCGAAGAAGAAGCCGTTGGCTTGAAAAACATTGTTCCATTTTTGCTAGAAGATGAGTTGCAAAAAAATGGTGCTACTTACTCAAAAAAATCTGATTGGGAACCTTACGCTGTAGAAGATGGATTATTGATTACGGGTCAAAATCCAGCCTCTTCGATATTGGTTGCCGAGTTATTGCTAAAATCAATCAAATAGAGATTTGGTTTAGCTGCGCAAGCTTGCGCCATAAAATTTGGCGACTGTTTCGATAATTTTTTGGGCGATTAAATCAATTTCTTCGGAGGTTAAGGTTTTTTCGAGTGGTTGAATTTTAACTCGCAAAGCGACCGATTTTTTGTCAAACGCGATATTTTGACCGCTAAAAATATCAAAAATATTTACTTCTTTAATTAGTTGTTTGTCGCAATTGCTGATGGTTTTTGCAAGATCGCCAATTGCACAATTTCTATCTACCAGAAAGGCAAAATCGCGCTCAACAAATTGTAGATTGTTAGACAAAAAAGCTTTGCGAGAATTTGATTTTGGCAAGTTTGGTAGGGCGTCAACAAAAATTTCAAAAACATTGACCCGATTTTTTAGCTCAAATTTTTTAGCAATTGTTGGGTGAATTTCGCCAAAATAGCCAAGTAAATTTTTGCCCAATTTTATTGAGGCAAATCGGTGCGGATGATAATATTTTGGAGCATTTGAAGCATTGATTTGCAAGCTTTCCGCGCGAATTCCAAAAATTTCAACTACTTCAAAAAAATCTTTTTTTACGTCAAAAATATCAAAATCACGCATCTCTTGATAATGATTTTGTTCGTGAGTTTTTCCGGTTCGAAGCCCAGAAATCATCAACTTTTGACCTTCTGATAAAAAAACATTTCCAACTTCAAAAAGTGCAAGATTATCAAAATTTCGTAAAACATTTTTTCGACAAGATTCAAGCAAGCCAACAATTAAATTTGGACGCATGTGATTAAGTTCAACGCTGATTGGGTTTTTTAGAGTTAGTTCTGGTTGTTTTTCAGCAAAAATTTCAACCAAATTTTCATCGATAAAAGACCAACTAATAGTTTCAATCATACCTTGTAAAGCTAGGTAATTTCTAGCTTGGTGCAAAATATTGGGTTGAGATTTTTGGTTTAGATTTTGCCAGAAATTTTCTTTGCCAATTTTTTCATACCCAAAAATTCGTGTTATTTCTTCAACCAAATCTGCTTCGCAAAAAATATCGTGGCGATGACTTGGAACTTGCACTAAAAAATTATTTTCGGATGTTTTTTCTGCTACAAAACCTAGATCGTTCAAAATCTTTAAGCCCAATTTTTCAGGCACTTCAAGGTCGGTTAGTTTTTTGATTTTTTGTAAATCAAATCCAATTTTTTTAAGGGGCGATTTTGCGCCAATAATCTTTGTTTCGCTGGCTTCGCCGCCGCAAATTTCTAAAATTAATTGAGTTGCTAAATCAATGCCACTTTCGCAAGTTTGTTCGTCAACGCCTCGTTCAAAGCGAAATCTGGCGTCGGATAAAATATTTAGTTTGCGTCCGGTTTGGGCAATTATTGAGGCTTCAAAAAAGGCAGCTTCAAGTAAAATTTCAGAAGTTTCTATGTCGCAAGAAGAGTTGTTTGATCCAATAATTCCAGCAATTCCAAGATTTTTTTGCGAATCAGAAATTAGTAAATCTTTTTCATCCAAAACAAATTCTTCATTTTTTAGTGAAATGAATTTTTCACCAGCTTGAGAAAATCTAATTTGCAACTCGCCATCAATTTTGTTGGCGTCGTAAGCGTGCATTGGTCGATTTAGCGTAAACATCACATAATTCACCACGTCAACAATTGCAGAAATTGAGTTAACGCCAATTGAATTGAGTTTATCTTTAAGCCATTTTGGCGACTGACAATTTTTAAGGTTTTTTAAATGGCGAAAAGCCGCGTAATTACAGGCTTGCGGCGCTTGGTTTTCAATCTTAAAACCAAAAGAAAACTGTGCGGGATATTTTTTTATTTCAAGATTTTTTAGATTTCCAATTTCAGATGCCGCTAAATCGCGCGCAATTCCAAAAATTCCTAAACAATCGCCCCGATTTGGGGTTACGTTTACTTCGATTGTTGCATCATTTAGCGCAAAAACTTCGTTAATTTTAGTGCCAATCTCCCATTTTTCGTCAATTTCGATAATGCCGAAATCTTCGTTTCCAAGCCCAAGTTCTTTGGCTGAACAAAGCATTCCATTGCTTTCAATTCCAGCAATTTTAGCTTTTTTGATAATCATTTGATTAGAAGGAATTATTGCCCCAATTGGTGCATAAGCAACTTTCAAACCAGCTCGCGCATTCACCGCTCCGCAAATTATTTGTAAAAGCGCACTAGAATTATCAATAGCAACTTGGCAGATTTTTAGTTTTGTAGAATCTTGGTGCGGATTTGCCTCGATAATTTTTGCTACAAAAAAATTCTCGAGAGTTTTTGATTTATCTTCAACCGACTCAACTTCTAAACCAATATTGGTGAGTTTTGCGCAGATTTCTGGCAAAGACGCATTTGTATTAAGATGCTCTTTGAGCCAAGAAAGCGTAAGTTTCATGATTAGTGAATAGTTTTTTGAAAATCTTTTAGAGATTCTAAGATAAGATTTTGGTGAGTTTTTTCGTCAATTTTTGTAGCAAGATTTTGTGATAAATTTTTTAAAGTTGACTCGATAATCTTGGTTTTGATTTGTCGAACTGCCGAAATTTCTTCAATTTTGATTCTTTCAATTGAGGCGGAAGTTTTTTTGGCAATTTCAGATTCAAGAGCTTTTTGCGATTCAATCGCAAATTGAGCAGATTGAGATTCTGCATCTTGAATTAATTTTGCGGCATATTCTTCAGATTCTTGAGCATATTTTTCGGCTTTTGCCAAAAGCTTTTCAGCTTTGTTTTTCATCTCTTTGGCGGCTAAAATCTCATTTTTAATTGCTTCAGATTTATTGTCCAAAGCCTTTAAAATCAAAGGTTTAACAAATTTAATAACAAAAATTACAAAAGTGGCGAATGAAATTGCGAGCCAGAATTTTTCGTTAAACATATTTTTTGAGAATTTTATTGTTTGAGCAGTTTTGTACTAATTTTTTGAGCTAAATCTTTGGCTGCAAATTCGCTTTGTAGGTTTGATTGTTCGACGAATTTTTTTAATTCTTGGCGTGAATTATGAGTAATTTTTTCAAATTTTTCTTTAAATTCTTCGATCATTTCTTCGCGTTGTTTTGCTGCATTTTTAGCAACTTCTTCAAGCTTTGATTGATATTTTTTAGTGGCTTTTTTGCGCAAGTTTTCGGTTTCGATTTGTAGTTGATCAATTTTTTTATCTAAGGCGTCAACGCTAGATAAATCGGCATTAATCACGTTATTTCTATTTTGCAAAATTTTTGTAATTCGTGGCAAAATTATAGTGCTAGCAAAAAAATAAAGAGTCGCAAAGCAAAGTGAAAACCAAAAGATTTGCGATTGATAATGCGTAAGATCGAATTGAGGCATGAGAAAATAATAAAAAATTAATTAGGTCATTTGTTAAGTAAAAACCAAATGACCTAATTAAGAGCAATAAAATAGTTTTTAATATTTCGAGTTTGAAATAATAAAAACTTAGGTTTTTTTAAGAAAACATAACAAGAAACGCCAAAAGAACGGCAAAAATTCCCATTGCTTCGGCAAGTCCGGCGGCAATATAAATATATTTTTCAAGTTTTGGTGCGGCAGAAGGATTACGCGCAATGCTGTTAAAGAAAGATCCAAAGATATTTCCAATTGCCAAAGCTGCGCCAGCCATTCCTAAAGAACACAATCCAACTCCAATATATTTAAAAGCTTCAAAGTTGCTAGCTACTACTTGTTCCATGTTTTTACCTATTTTTAAATTTAAGAAAATTGTTCATTAAAAGCCCATTAATCGGGAAATATTTGGTAATGAACGAAACCCAAATTCGTTTAAAATTATTCTTTATACCAAAACTCAATTCAGTATTTGCCAAACTCGTCTTAAGTCGAGTTTGATTTGGTATATGAATAGCGATTTAGTGCGCTTTTGTTGTTTCGCTTAAATAAGCGCAAACCAAAATTGCAAAAATATAGGCTTGAAGCACCGCCACAAAAAACTCAAATCCGGTCATAATTACGCTAAATAAGAACGGCAAAGTGCCAAAAATAACTCCAAGTGAAATAATAAAACCCGCTACAACCTTAAGCAAAACGTGGCCCGCAACCATGTTGGCAAAAAGACGAACCGATAAAGTTATTGGACGAATTAAAAAAGAAAAAAGCTCGATAGCAAAAATAATTGGAGCCATCCAAAGAGGCACGCCGCTTGGCAAAAACATGTGTAAAAATCCAAGCAAACCGTTGCGATAAATAGCAAAAATTGTTACGGTTAAAAAGGCAACCAAAGCCAAAGAAATCGTGACGGCAATTTGGCTAGTAGCCGTAAAGCTATAAGGAGTCATTCCAAGTAGATTACACAACAAAATGAAGGTAAAAAGACTAAAAACTAGTGGAAAAAATTTAACACCTTCATCGCCAATTGTGCCTTTGATAAGATCAAAAACAAAATTGTAAGTTGACTCGGCAATTGTTTGAAAGCGCGAAGGAATTAGTGATTTTTTGCGCGTAGCCAAAAGCATAAAAAAAATCACCAAAAAAGTAGCGATAATCATGTAGAGCGAAGAATTAGTAAGGCTGATGTCAAATCCAGCGATTTTTAGGTCAAAAATTTTTTTAATCTCGAATTGAGCTAAAGGATTGTGTTTTTGGTGTGGCTGACCTGACATAAGATAAATATATTTGGATTTTTTAAAAAATGTTCGTGATCTTTTGATGGGCAAAAGAAATGATTTAAAAATCTTTGCGACTAAGCGAATTAAATTTTAAAATCCTTAACTTTTGCAAAAGCAGTATTTTCAACATTTATGCTTATTCTCGAAGGCTTTTTAACAAGTTTTTTTTAACAAGGCTTTTTAATTGGGAGTTAAAAAAAACAAGCGGGCAAAATATTTTTCGACTAAAAAAAGTCAAGTTATGAAATCTATGTCAAAACTGATTGAAGATTTAGATTTTTTTAAAAATCAAAAATCTATTACAAGTGCATCAATTCAATTGGCGTGTAGCAATTCAGAACCTAATAAATTTAAACGAGGTTTGAATTTGATTAAGTATAATAACCTTACCAAAACCGTTATTTTATCGGTATTTTTTTTATTTTTTGCGCCAACAGCTTTTGCACAAGAATTGAAGGCAAAATTTCAAGATTGGAATGTTTTTAAAGTTGAAAGAGGTGATAGAAATGTTTGTTATTTAGCGTCAATTCCAATCAAACGCGACGGTAATTATGACAAAAGAGGCGAGCCATTTTTTTTAGTAACAAACATTGAAAATGATTCTGATGAAATCAGCGTTTCTGCGGGTTTTATTTACAATCAAAAGTCGAATGTTGAAATTTCTTTTGGTTCAAAAAAATTCTATCTTTTTCCTTACAAAACACTTGCTTGGGCGAATGATAAAGCCGACGATATTGATATTATTAAAGAAATGCAAAAACACGAAGATATGGCTGTTGGAGGAGTTTCTTATGACGGCAAAATTTCTTCTGATATTTATTCGTTGATTGGTTTTGCTCAAGCCTACAATAAAATGAAAAACGAATGTAAGGAGTTGAGGTAATGTTTTTAGAAATTTTTACCAACATTCAAAAAGCTTTGCCAGTTTTGGCGATAATTTTTGTTGTAGTTTTTGTCTTGATTTTATTATCGCGCGCGGTTCTTTTTTTTCTTTTAGGTCAGGCTCATAAACGTTATTTGGCACTTAAAAAAACCAGTAAAAAATTGATTTTTTCCAACAAAAAGAATTTTATCAAAGAAGATGAAGAGTTACTAAGAAAAAAATCGCAAATTCCATTAGCTCATTCTGAAATAAAAGCTCAAATTCTAAAAAATCAAAAAATTAGCGGAAGCTACGAAATATTGGCTTCAAAAGAACAAGAGCTTGAAAAAGAAGAATTAAATCAAGTTAATATTGTTGATTTTGTAAAGCCGGTTGGTTTTTGGACTTCAATGATTTTGGGTCAAAAACTAACTTACTTAATTCAATCAGCACAAATTTTAAATAAACGTAGCGATAAAGGTTTTTGGGCTAGTATGATTGAAGCCAAAGAGCGCGAAGCCGGAAAACAACATTCCAGAGGTCGTTAATTTTACTAATTAATAATCAGTCAAGTTTTAATTAAAAAATCTAAAATTTATTAAAAATGCAGCAACAAATACTAAATATTTTAGAAAAATATTCTGAAAAAAATTTGTCAAAAATTTCTGCTACAGAAGTTTCTGAACTAAAAAAAACCATAAAAAATTTTATTGCAGAACTAGAGCTAGCAAAGTCTAAAGACGCAAAAAAAGAATTAATCGAATTAAGATTTGGTCTTTTGCAAAATACTATTTTGCACTTAGCAGCCAAATTTGGAGACGAAATTGATTTAAAAAAATTATTGCTAGAAGTAGGCGCCGAATTTTACGTTGATATTAGAAATAACGAAGAATTTACGCCGCTACATTTTGCAGTAATTGAAGGTCAAGAAAAAACTTTGGAGACTTTAATTTCTAACGGTGCTGACAAAAATGCTCAAGTTTCAGAAAGAAAACGTAGATGGAGCGCTATTCATTACGCAGCTCGTTATGGGCATTTAGAAATCGTAAAATTTTTAATAGAATATGGCGTTAACAAAGAAGTAAAAACAGGTTTTGGTCTTACTCCGCTTTTGGTTGCTGCTGAATTTGGTCATGCAAAAATTGTTCAATTTTTGCTTAAGATTGGCGCAAGTTGCAACGCGCAAACCATAGAAGAAAATCATAATATGACAGCTTTGCATTACGCAACAATCGGCAATTTCAAAGATGTTGTTGAAATTTTGCTTTTAGGAAAAGCTGACTGCGAAAAAGAAACAAATTTAGGTTTAACAGCCTTTGAATATGCGGCAAAAAATAATTTAACTCAAATCGCCTCTTTGTTGCTTGAATGGGGTTCTAAAAAACTAGAAAGTGCAATAAAAATTGCTCAAGAAAATAAAAGCCAAGAAGTGGTTGATTTGATTAAAAAATATCAAAAAGCCAAAGACGCCTTTTTTAAGGTTAAATTTTTAGAAAACTCTTCTGACAATTTGGTGAATTCAATTCAAAAATATAACAGCACCAACTTAAGCGAGCCAAAAATTGCTTTGGCAGATGGGGTTTTAGTAAATGCTTTCGGGCTTTTATCGCTAAAACAACAATTTGGATTCTTCAAAAAAGTTGACAAAAGCTTGTCTGATTTTTTATTGGAAAACAACTTGAGCCAAATCAGCAAAGCCATCGACCAACTGAACTTAATTGTTAAAAATAGAAATTTTTAATAAATTTTTTTACGCGATTTTAGTTTTTTTAATTGGCTACAAATTTTTGTCGCTAGCTTGTTTTTACCTTTGCCAATTGATGAATTTATATGCGAATTCAAGTTTTTAAAAAAACCACATTTTTTCACCTATTTTTGCCCCAAATTTTTTAAAAAATGTATCAATTAGAACTTCCTCAAAATGCCACCGATAATCGCGTTTTAATGCATAGCTGTTGCGCGCCATGCGCAGGAGATTTAATGGAGCGCATGAAGTTTTCTGGAATTGATGTGACGATTTTTTTTTACAACCCAAATATTCATCCCAAAAAAGAATATGAAATTCGCAAAGAAGAAAATATCCGCTTTTGCGAAAAATTAGAAATACCCTTTATCGATGCCGATTACGACGTGCAAAATTGGTTTTCTCGCGCCAAAGGCTTAGAAAGAGAACCAGAGCGTGGCGAGCGTTGCACCAAATGCTTCGACATGCGTTTTGAGCGCACCGCGCTTTATGCTTTTGAGAATAATTTTAAAATTATCACCAGTTCGCTGGGAATTTCGCGCTGGAAAAACATGGATCAAATCAACGATTGCGGAATTCGCGCGGCGAAAAATTACGACGGAATTTTTTATTGGACTTACAACTGGCGCAAATTTGGAGGTGCCGCAAGAATGTATGAAATTGCCAAACGCGAAGAATTTTACAAACAAGAATATTGCGGCTGCATTTTTAGTTTGCGCGACTCAAACGAATGGCGCGTTAAAAGTGGTCGCGAAGAAATAAAAATCGGTGAAGAATTTTATAAAGAAGTTGTAGTTGAGAGAAATTTAACCGAGATAAAAAAATAAATTTCTTGGAGCGGGCGAAGGGATTCGAACCCTCGACATCCACCTTGGCAAGGTGGCACTCTACCACTGAGCTACGCCCGCTTAAAATCAATTTTTTTCGATTAAGTAGAATCTGATTTGTTGTAGAGGCGAGCAACCTAAAAGTGAGAAAAATAATTTGCAATGTCCAATCCTAAAAACTAGTTTTAGGCACACAACTTTTTAACCTTCCATCCTTTGTTTTCTAAGAGCCTGTCCTAAGTCTTTTTTAACCTCAAATTTTGACATGTTTTTAGCGCTTTTTTAGTAAAATTACGACCAATATCAGGATATATTGCGAGTAATT
>CANEUK010000014.1 GCA_947441695.1 Rickettsiales bacterium | reverse complement strand
CTATCTCTTGATAGTGCTAACTTTGTCTTTTTGGCAAAAATTTGTTCAGAAAATGACGCTGTATCACTTGATAAAGCTTACATTTTCAGTCGCAATTTTTCCTCAAAAATACTTCGTTATCACTATCAAGAGATAGATGTTTTGGTATAGTTTTTAGAAACTTTTTAAAAGCTTTTTTAACCACAGATTTTGGTTTATTTTTCATGAATTCTAACTTGGTTTTTAAAATTCTCGACAATTCTAGCCAAGATTACGGGCGAGCCATTTTGCTTGCTGAAGAAATTTTGCGCCTGCCACTGGGTTTAAAATTTTCTGCTTTAGAATTAGCTGAAGAAAAAAATAAAATTCGAGTTGCTGGATTTTTGGATGATGATTTATGTGCTACAGCCATGATAACTCAAGACGATAATAAATTTTTTATGCAACGCGTTGCGGTAAAAAAAGAAATGCAAAATAAAGGAATTGGTTCGCAACTTTTAAAATTTTGCGAAGAGTTGGCGCAAAAAAACGGCATGAAGGCAATCTATGCTCACGCCAGAGAATCAAAAGGTCGCAGCGTTGTTAATTTTTATACCAAGAACAGCTATTCTTGCGGCGACGAAGAATTTTTTGAAGACGGAATTGCTAACAAAATTGTGTGGAAGGTTTTTGCCTAATTTCTGGTTTTTTTATGAAAATCAACTTCTCCAATTGAGATTGGATTTAAAAGCAGAATTACAAATCCCGTTTCTGCAAAACTTCTTTTTTTTAAGATTCTAAACAGGATCTAAATCAAAAGGTTTTGCAATTCCAACTCTGCCAATTCCCGGCAGCTTTAAGGCAGGATGCAAAAAATCGATTCCAAAAGAAAGCCCGATAATATTGATTTCAAGGCCTTCAACCAGTCCAAATAAAATTCCAAACATTCCAAAAAGCGAAAACTGCACGCCAGTTTTTGACTCGGTTAGGGCAAAAAATTTCACGCCATTTTTGTTGCAAAGCCAATCTTTGCCAATGGCGTTGTTTGGCAGCGCAATTTTTAGTTCGGGAATTGAGCGAATTATGTGCGAAACAAACGTGTTGCTGTTTGGCCCCGGATAAGCGCGGTAGGTTTTTTGATAAGGATAAGATTTTGCCGCAGCTTGAATTTGGGGAATAATTTTTTGAGCCTCTTCGCCACTTTGAGAAAAAATTATTTCTGGTCGCGCGTCATACCAATGGCGGTCGGGCAAATCTTGATTTATCAAAACCACGCCATCGGCACCAAAATAAGTTCCCCACAAAACCACTTGATAAACCAAATAGCTTTCGGCGTTTTTTTCTTTGGTGGCAATCCAAGTATGTTGGCTAAATTTTCCGCGCCACGAAAAGGCTTTGGCAGAATAAATTTGCACTTGCGCCAACGCATCATCTTTTGCCAAAGGCACTAAATTTGCACTTTTGCGGCTGGCTTCTTGCCAACCAAGATTGCCAGCTTTTGGGTTAAAAAAAATTAGGCAAAAGGTAAAAATAACCAAAGCAAAGAAGATCATTTTTTTCGTAAAAATTTTTTTGCCGCGCATTAAGAAATCAAATTTTTACTAATTTCTGCCAAAAATTCGTCGGTATAAAGATAATGTTTGCCGTTTTCTACCTTGTTGCCGTAAATTCCAACCGCTAAATCTTTAGTCATTTTTCCTGATTCAACCGTTGCTACGCAAACTTTTTCAAGTTTGTGACAAAATTCGATTAATTCTAAGTTTTCGTCGAGTTTGCCGCGAAACTCAAGCCCGCGCGTCCACGCAAAAATTGACGCCAATGGATTGGTTGAAGTTGGATTTCCTTTTTGATGTTGACGAAAATGGCGCGTTACGGTTCCGTGCGCGGCTTCGGCTTCCATAATTTTGCCGTTTGGCGTGATTAAAACCGAAGTCATCAAACCCAAAGAGCCAAATCCTTGCGCCACCGAATCAGATTGCACGTCGCCGTCATAATTTTTGCACGCCCAAATAAAATTGCCGCTCCATTTAAGCGCGCTGGCAACCATATCGTCGATTAAGCGATGTTCGTAGACAATTTTTTTAGCGGCAAATTTTTCTTTAAATTCGGTCTCGTAAATTTCGGCAAAAATATCTTTAAAACGCCCGTCATATTTTTTTAAAATGGTGTTTTTGGTTGAAAGATAGAGCGGCCAATTTTTTTGAAGAGCCAAATTAAAACACGAATAAGCAAAACCGCGAATTGATTCATCCACGTTATACATTGCCAAAGCAACGCCAGAGCTTTTGAAATTGAAAACCTCGCGCTCAATTATTTCACCGCTTTTGCCTTCAAATTTAAGCGTTAACTTTCCGGCTTCTGGCACCACAAAATCGGTAGCTTTATATTGGTCGCCAAAAGCGTGACGCCCAACAATAATTGGCGAAGTCCAGTTTGAAACCAAGCGCGGCACGTTGGCGCAAACAATTGGCTCGCGAAAAACCGTTCCGTCTAAAATGTTGCGAATAGTTCCGTTGGGTGATTTGTAAATTTCTTTGAGATTAAATTCTTGCTGGCGCGCCTCGTCAGGCGTGATTGTGGCGCATTTTATGCCCACGCCAAATTCTTTGATCGCGTTTGCGGCGTCAATGGTGATTTGGTCGCGCGTGGCGTCGCGGTTTTCAATCGACAAATCAAAATATTTAATCGGCAAATCAAGATGCGGCAAAATCAGCTTTTCTTTGATTGAGCGCCAAATCACGCGGGTCATTTCGTCGCCATCAATTTCGACGATGGGGTTTTTTACCAGAATTTTTTTCATGTTTAGTTTGGTTTTTTTTAAGTTTATTGGGAGTTTTAAGTTTTTGCTTAGATTTTTTTATTTTCTGCCACGTTGCTGGACTGGGTTTACAAACCCAGTCCACATTTTCAGTTCAATTTCAAAATGACATGAAAATGAGGACGGGATTACAAATCCCGTCCTGCGGAGTTTTTAGAGCTTTTTTCAGGGTTTTTTGATTTGGTATTTTCTGGCGGTCTTAAATTGTCTTCTTTGTCATTTTGTGGAACAGAAATTTTTCCAATCAAATCATTTAAAACCCCTTTTACTTCCTTCTTCGCCAAAAGTTCTGGCGCGTTTTCATTGAGCATTTTTTTGCGATTAAATTTGCCGTTTTCACCAACATTTTCAGCCATCAAATTTTCAACAGTTTTTTGCTGCTGTTGCGCCACGGCGTTGGTTACATTTTCTTGCGCCACCATGTCAATTTTAGCACCAGTTTCGGGGTTAAAGCTTAAAAAAGACGCGTAGCCAAAAGTGTTACCGCCTTTTTCGTAAGAAATTATTTTGTCAGAATTTTTGTCAATTTCAAAAGCAAAACCCGGTGCTTGAAATCTTTCATTACCTTCGCGACCCTTAGAATTATTGACGCCGCAATTGCCAAATTTTAAAGATTCTGCCATCATCGTCTCAATTGTTTCGTTAGAAAAAAACTTATTGGCGTTTTCTTGTTTATATTCTGGCGTTGAGGGAAAACCTTTAAAAAATTCGTTAAAAAATTTGGTTGAATCAGCGGCTGAAGTAAAAGCGCCACCCGCAGCATTGGCGCCGCTAAATTTAGTGGCGTCAACCAACTCGCCTTTTTCAAACCAAGTGCTGCGCGCCAAATTATCTTGCGGCATTAAATCTTCGCCAAATTTGGTGTTTTCAAATTTAAGATCAGAATTAGCGGCGTGACCTTCAACTGGTTCAAGCATAAAATCTTTGAGCAGTTTTTTGTAGTCTTTGTTTGATTCGGGATTTTTTTGGTGATAGGCTTGTTCCATCGCCAGCCCAAGCAGCATATAGCCCAAATTGCTATAATCGTGCGCGCCATATTTTGCTTCGGGCAAATCTTTATCTTCTACGTTGTCGCCTTTTTGGGCGCTTGGTTTGCCGTTATTGTCGCGTTTTACTACCTGTTTTTCTTTGTCAATTGGAAGTAGCAAATCGGTAATTTTATAATTTTGCTCAATTCCTTTTTCTTCAAATAACTTTCCTTGGTCGCGAGTTAAATCTCCGGTTCCGGCGCGGTGGGTTGTAAGGTCGGCGAGAGTTGCATTTTCGCTGTCGCCAGAAAAAAACTTGCCAATTTCTTGTTGTAATTCCCCTGATTTTTCGGGGTATTTTTTGGCTAAAAAATCAGTCATTTTTTCAGAGGCAAAAAAATCTTTGGCGTTGTCTTGCAAATTTATTATTTTTTCTTGTTGCAACATATAAGCCAAACCTGCAAAGCGAATTTTGCCAATTGAACCTTCGCCAAACATGGTTTCTTGGTTAATTGGCTTTGATTGATTTTGGGTAAAATCTTGTTCGCCAGCCGCGCTGCTTGAATTGCTGTTGCTAGAAACCGCAGCAAAATTTGTCACTTCTCCAATTATCGGCTTTTTGTTTATTTTGTTTAACTCGTTTTCGGCTGGCATAAAAAAATAAAATTTAATTTATTGCGAAATGCAGCGATTTATTCGCTGCGCAGCAATTCCAAATTCACCAAATTCAAACGAAGTTTGAATTTGATTTCTCACAAAACTTTTTTCATTTCAAAATCAACTTTTGACTCAACTTTTTGGTTATCGTCTAAATATTCAATTTCGATGCCAGCTTTTTGGTTATCGTCAAAATAAACGTGCGAAGATGAAACAATTCCCGACATCAAATTCCACGTTGGGTCAACTTCAATCCATTTTCCGTTGATATAAATCACATTCCAAGCGTGACCTTCGCATTTTTCATATTCGCCGCACGCGCCGCCATGAGCAACAAAAGACGGAATTTGGGCAAGTCGCGCCAAAGAGTTGTATAAATTAGCGTATTCGGTGCAAACGCCAACTTGGTTTTGCAAAATGTTTTGAAGGCTTGGAAGCTTTCCTATGTAAGAAGCATCGTATTTAATAAATTCGTAAACAAATTGACCAATTTTGGCGTAAAGTGGTAAATTTTTATATTTTGGATTTTGATAAATTTGCTGCAAAATTGGCGTTAATAAAGCCGCGTTTTGCGAGGTTAAATTGAGATAATCTTGCGGGTTGCGATTGATTGGCGTGCGATGGTTTTGTCCAACATAAACGCGCGCCAAATTTTGCGTGCTAATTTGGGTGCCGATATTTTTAAATTTAAAAATTTTCTGTTTGTTTTGAGTTTTTTGTTCAAACGGAGTTTGGCTAAGTTTTGTAGCAAAATTTTCTACGCGCTGCCCGCCATTTTGAAAATAAAGCGGCAAAGCCAGCGTAATTTCTTTTATCGGCTTATCTGAAACGACGTTGGCTTTTATTGTTACGTCCCAAATATTTTGGGCTTCGGTTAATTTGATTATTTCGGCAACGCCGTTTTGCGGAACCAAGTTTTTGTAAATAAAACTATTACCGTTTTTGGTGATTTTGGGGTTAAGAGTTGCCGATTCGAGAGAATTTGGAAAATTGATTATCACTTCGGCATTGGCTTCGGCAGCAAAACTTGGAATAATAATGGATTCTTGGCGTAAAAATTGGTTAATTTTTTTGTAAGTTTCTTCAAACGCAAAATAAAATGAAACCTTTTGGTTGTTGGGTTTGGGGGTTGAAAATTTTAGAGTAAGCGTGTTGTTTTTAAAGGTATAATTGGCGTTTGCGCCGTCGCAAATTACGCGGGTGATTTTTATTTGCCGAGTTTGATCAAAACCAATCGAAAAAGACGTCATTACCTGATTTGGCAAAAAATCTTGAACTTTGCCTTGAACAAAAATTTCTGAACTTTTTCCAGTTGAATTTAAGTTGGTTTCTTCTTCCCAACTTAAAATTGCCAATCTTGGTTTTGCCAGCGTTGTTGCCGCCAACAATAATTTTGGTTGAGCAATTATTGGCAAAAAAATGGCGAGCAAAACTAAGATTTTTAACTTCATGTGGTTTTATGCCATTTTTTACTGTCCAAAACTTGCCTTTTCAAGATATCGGTTCAAAAAATTTAGTGTTGGTGTCGAAAGCCATGATTTCGCCGGTTTCAATGTTAAAATGCCAACCAAAAATATTTAGTTTATTTTCTTTCATGCGTTTGGCGATGTAGGGATAAGTCATCAAGTTTTTTAACGAGATAATTATCGATTCTTGTTCGCAAGAAGCTTCTTGTTCTTCTTGGCTTTTTTGCGACATTTGTTCTTTAACGGCGTCGCGAGCTTCAGAAGCAACCGAAAGCCAAGTTTTCATTGATTCGGAAAGTCCGTTAGTTTTGGCCGAGAATTTGTCTGACATCATCATTTTGATGCTGTTACATTTGGCGTGACCTAGAACAATTATGCTTTCAACCTGCAAGTCATTTACCGCATATTCAATTGCCGATAAAATTCCGTGAATTCCTTTGGTGTCGTATTTGGGAACTAATCCGCCAATATTGTTGATTACGTAAAGTTCGCCGGGATTTGTAGAAAAAATTTCGGCTGGCGCCAGCCTTATGTCAACGCAAGAAATCACCATAGTTGAAGGCTTGTGACCTTGAGCAATCAAATGCCCAATTACATCTTTTTTTTGTTGAAAAGTTGTAGCTTTAAAAACGCGAAAACCGCTAATTAGTTTGCCGATGTTTGACATAAATTTAGTTATTAAGATTGAGGAAATTTTTTAAAAAATGTCTTTCTTAGCGATTTTGTCGTAAATTAATAATTCTGAAACTCGCTTACCATGAATAGGCTAAATATTGAAGAAGTAGAACTTTTAAAAAAGATAATTTTTAATCTTTGATTTACGCGACAGCCCCAATATGTGCTATTTTTGGATATTCGTAATAAAAAATAAACAAAATGATTTTTGATAAATTGGTGGTTTTTTGCTCATTTTTTTATTCCTAACATAGGTCGTTTATCGAATTTAAAATCTTTATAGATTCCATTCGCATCCACGTAATGTAAGAATAATTGAATTTGTTGGTTTCCTTCGTAGGGTTCTCGCCAATGTTCAACCTCGCATCCTTTATATACGGCAATATCTCTCGCATTAAGCAAAATTTTTTTTCCAGCCATAAAAATTGGCCAAGGCGTTGGATTGTTATCAATGCATAATGTTGCGCTATATTGGCAACTTGGTCTGTCTTTATGAGGTGCTAGAGTTGAACCTTTCCAATATATTCTGCCGTATGTGTATGTGGGGTATAACTCCAAGCCAGTTAATTCTTTCATTAAGGGCAATAATGTTAACGCCAATGAGTCGCAAACAAGGTTGCTGTAAAAAGCAAAACTAATCGGACTTTGTGTGTCACCAAAAGCGGTTTGATTATCGGGCGCGATACCTTGTTGATAATAATCAACTTCTTTAGTGAGTAATATGGTATTTTTTAGCAATTCTATTGTGTCTTTACTAATAACTTTTCGCGCTACTTTGTAAGGTGTTTTCATAGGTTAATTTAGTCTTGAAGCCCGTCTTAAAATCTAATTATCATCAATAATTCAACTAATCCAAATTCAAAATTTGTTTTTTGACAAAAATTAAAATCTATCGCGAATGCTTGTAAAATAAAGTTTAACTCGCTTAAAAATAAATTAACTTATGCGAGTAATTTTTTGTCTGTTTTGGCAATTAAAAATAAACTAAAATTCAAATGACTTTTTGAATTTGATTGAGTTTGACTCAAACTCAATAAAACAAAATTGTAAAATCATTCATGTCAACCAAAACCTTTCGCTACGCTGCTTTTGCCTTAAGAATTTTAGAAAAATTATTAGGCTCAAATTTTTCAGTTAGCGGAATTGAAAATTTGCCGCGTCAACCAATTATGTTTGTCGCCAATCATTTTACGCGCGCCGAAACTTTTTTTGTGCCTTATTTAATTTACAAAAACACTAACCGCCAAGTCAGGTGTTTAGCCGATTCAAGCCTTTATCACGGAGCTTTGGGAAAATTTTTAGAATCAACTGGAACAATTTCAACGAAAGATAAAAATCGCGACAACATAATTTTAAAAGATCTGATTTTGGGCGAATATGATTGGATGATTTATCCCGAAGGCAGCATGGTAAAAAGCAAAGAAATTAAAAATGAGCGCGGCTTTGTAAATTACACGCCTCATCGAGTTGGCCCGGTTCATACGGGTTCAGCGGTTTTGGCGTTAAAATCGCAAATTTATCGCAACGATTTTATTGATGCTTTTGATAAAAATGATGCTGCACTTTTACAAGACTTGGAAAAGTCTTTTGACCTTACTTATCAAGCTTATTTCAAAGAAATTTCTACCCAAATTATTCCAGTAAACATAACTTATTATCCACTTCGTCCGGGTAAAAATAAAATTCAAAAATTGGCTTTAAGGCTGATTAAAAAAATTCCTTCGCAAGTTATGGAAGAGTTGGAAATTGAAGGAAATCTTTTACTTGGCGCCGAAATTAACATAAATTTTGGCAAACCAATTGACTTACAAGAATATATCAAATTAACGCGAAATTTGATTTACCAAATTCCAATAATTAAAGACAGAACCAAGGCTAACATGATTTTGAGCTATTTTAAATCTAAGTTAACCAACGATTTTATGGCAAAAATTTATTCTGATATTCAGATAAATTTAGATCATATTTTTAGCGCGGCGTTAAAATATTTTTGTCAATTAGAGCCAGAAATCGAAATTGTTCGCTTAAAAAGAGTGATTTATCTTTCTGGAACTTTAATTCGCGAATCCAAGAAATACCGACTTAATCACAGTATTTTTGAAGAAAATTTGTTAAAAATTTTTCTTGATGAACCTCACGCAGAATTTGACGGAGTTTTTGAATTGGCCAAAAAACAAGGTCTGATTTCTGAAATTGGCGAAGAAAAAATTAAAATAGAAAAATCTTTGTTCGATAAGCCTTGCGACTTTCACGAAATTAGGCTGGAGAACTCTTTGCGGGTTGTTGCCAATGAATTTGATCTGCTTTTTGAGGCAAAAAACATTGTAAAAAGAAATGTTGAAATGTCTGAAAATAAATTGCGTCGCAAAGTTTTTGAAAAAATTTACCAGCGTGATTTGCAAATTTTTAATTCGGATTACGAAATTTATTTTGACCAAAAATTTTCCAAAGAAAAATCGATTGGATCGCCCTTTTTTCTTGATTCAAAGCCCAAAACTTCTTCTAAAATCAAGCGGGTTGGAATTGTGATTTCTCATGGCTACAAAGCCGCGCCAAAAGAGGTTGAAGATTTAGCAAAATTCTTGAACGGCTTTGGTTTTAAGGTTTATGCAACCAGAATGAAAGGTCACGGAACTTCGCCAATAAACATTAAAGACACTAATTTTGAAGATTGGTATTTAAGCAGCCAGCGTGGCTACGCGGCTCTACAAAATATTTGTTCAAAAATTTTGTTGGTTGGTTTTTCAACTGGCGGGCTTTTGAGTCTTTTGGCAGCTTCTAGAAAAAATGTTGGTGCTAAAAAAATAGCTGGAATTGTTTCAATTAACGCCGCCACAAAATTATGCGATATTAAAGCCAAAATGGTTCCTGGAATTAATATTTGGAACGAATTGTTAGAAAAATTGCACATTGAAAAAGGCAAACTTGAATATGTTGACGACGTTCCGCAAAATCCTCACATAAATTATAGTCGCAATTATTTGAAAGGAGTTGAACAACTAGAAAAGCTGATGCAAATTTGCGAAAAAAATCTACATAAAATTTACGTCAAAACCTTGATTATTCAGGCTAAACAAGATCCTGTGGTTAATCCAATTAGTGGTAAAATTATTTATAGCAAAATTTCTTCAACAGAAAAATTTTTATCAGAATTAGATTTTTCAAATCACGTAATTATTACCTCGCAAAACAAAGAAAAAGTTTTTGAAGTAATCAGAGAATTTTTGGTTAAATTGAAATTGGTTTAGCTTTAATTTAGAAAAAATTAGTCAAAATCGAGTTAAAAAATATTTTAGACGGGCTGTTATCAAATAAATTTTCAAGTTTTCATGAAATCTAAGTTCACAAAAAAACCAGAAATCGAAGATCAAGAAAACGAAGAAGAATCTTCGGATATTGAATCTGGCGGCCCCTCAATTGCAGCGGCAAAAAAGAGCAAAGTTGCTATTATTGTAGCTTCTTCGGTTTTGATTACGGTGGTGATTTATTTCTTATTTTTTAAAACCAGCGAAAAAAAGTCTGAAAACTTGGTAGAAGTTGAAACTCCGCAAGTTTCAACGGTTGCCAAAAGCGAAGATGGAAAATCTCCTTTTGAAATTGAAGCCCCGCTAGAAGAATTAAAAGAAGAAGTATCAATTTTAGCAAAGCCAGCAACGCCAGAAATTCCAACCCTGCCACAACTACCCGAAAATTTGGCTGATAAAACCCAAGAAGATTTAATTCCTCCAGCGCAACCTATAGAAACTGGGTTGCCTCAACAAATTGGAGTTGATAATTCAAACAAATCGCTTCAACAAAAATTAGAAGAAGAAAAAGAAGCTTTAAAAGTTCCAGAAGTTGAGAAGAAAAAAGAACTAGATCCTCGCTACGCTCCAATAGTTGTTTTTTCTGGCACCGCCGAAGGAACTCCTTCAAGGGGAGTTGGCTACGAAAACAACATTGTAATGCTAAATAAAGATCCAATTGATGCTTTAAAAAAAACTAAATCTGGAGTTGTTGCAACCGTTATCAATGACAGATCTCATACTATTGCGCAAGGCAAGTTATTGACTGCTGTTTTAGAAACATCAATTAACACCGAAGCTTCTGGATCGGTTCGCGGAATTGTTAGTCGAGATGTTTATGGTGAATCGGGAAATGAAGTTTTGATTCCTCGCGGATCGAGGCTTTTTGGATCTTATTCAAGCAAAATTGTTCAAGGACAAGGGCGGGTTCAAATTAACTGGACGCGCTTGATTAGGTCTGACGGAGTTGATTTATCAATCAGCTTTAATGCTTCAGATCAATTTGGCAGATCTGGTATTCCTGGAGAAGTTGATAGCAAATATGGTTCGGTTGTAGCAAACTCACTTTTAACTAGTATTTTAGCGGTTGGCGGCGTTGCTGTGGCGCAAAAACTTTTAACCAATGGTAGTTCAACAACCACTACAACCAATCCAACTCAAGGCACCACAACCACCACAGGAAGCGCGGCAAACCAGGCTATTTACGATGTAAGTAAAACAATTACCGACACTTTGGGTCAAGTAATTGGCAATAGAATTGACGTAAATCCAGTAATTAGAATTGTGCAAGGAACCAAAGTTACAGTGATTGTAAATTCTGACATTAATGTTCCATCTTTAAGCAAAAGATAATTCAAACGTGATTAAAAAAACCATCAACCTTCATTTAATCTCTGATTCAACTGGCGAAACCTTAAGCTCGGTTGCGCGCGCTGTTTTATCGCAATTTGAAGGAATAGAATCTAATGATTTTATTTGGCCTTTAATTCGCACCAAGTCTCAACTTGAAAGCGTTATGGAATCAATAACCAAAGATCCCGGAATTGTGCTTTATACTATTTTGCACGACGAGTTAATTGAGTCTTTGAAGAAATGTTGTTTTGATTTAAAAATTCCCTGCATTCCGGTTTTGTCTCATATTATTGGCGAATTTTCTAATTATTTAGGAATGAACATCAGTCACACCATTGGTCGTCAACATTTGCTTGATAGTGAATATTTTTCACGAGTTGAGGCGATTAGTTACACAATCAATCATGATGATGGTCAATTGGCTTGGGATTTGTTCGATGCCGACATAATAATAATTGGCGTTTCACGAACTTCAAAATCGCCAACTTCGGTTTATCTTTCTTGTCGCGGCTATAAAACCGCAAATATTCCATTTGTTTCAATCGAAACAATTCCTGCTTCGATTTATGACCTTAAAAAACCATTAATTGTTGGCTTGACCATCAATCCAGAAAAATTAGTTCAAATAAGACAAAGCCGCTTGGCGCTTTTAGGACAAGAAATGGCAACCGATTATATTGATATTGAATCGATTAAAAAAGAGATTGCGGCTTCAAGAAAATTATTTGCCAAATTAAATTGCCCAATAATAGATGTTACAAAAAGATCAGTTGAAGAAACCGCTGCTAAAATTATCCACCTTTTGCAAGAAAAAAAATCCAAGAAAAAACTAACTTAAACAAAAATTAACAAAAATATTATGGTTAAGCGCAACATATTAATCGTAGATGACGAGCCAACTCAATGTAAGGTTTTAAGCAAATTTATCGATGAACTTAATCACAATTTTTTAGTGATGAATAGTGGCTTAGAAGTCATCGATTTTTTCATGAACAAAAAAGTCGTGAAAGGATTTTCTTGCCATGATTTTGATGTGATGCTGCTTGATCTTTCAATGCCCGACATAGATGGATTGAGTGTTTTAAAACAAATTGCTCCAATTAAAGGAGATTTGCAGGTAATTGTTCTAACTTCTAACACCGATGTAACTTTAGCAGTTACCGCCATAAATTATTGCGCGATTGACTATATTGTTAAAGGCGAGCGAGATATTTTTGTCCGCGTTACTGCTTCAATTAATAACGCGATTGAGAAAAAAAATCTAAAATATCAAGTTTCTCACTTGGCTCGTAAAGGCAAAGATCAAGTATCTTTTTCAGATATAATCGGTCAAAGCGAACCAATTTCTAACATCATTAAAATTGCTCGAAAAGCAGTTAACTCAAATATTCCAATTTTAATTGAGGGTGCTGGCGGTTCGGGAAAAGAATTGATGGCTCGAGCAATTCATGGATCTGGCCCAAGATCGGGCAAACCTTTTGTTACAATTGAATGTGACGCGCTTAAAAATAATAGTTCTGAAGAAGAATTATTTGGTTGTGAAAAGCCTTTATCTGAAGGAATGATTAAAAATATTGGCAAAATACGCGAAGCCAATAACGGCACAGTTTTTTTTGAAAAAATTGATTTATTGCGCGCAGATCTTCAAGTTAAGCTTTTGCGCTTCATGCAAGAAGGTGAGTTTACGCCAGCTTTTGGCAAAGATCCAGTCAGGGTTAATGTACGAATTATCTGCTCAACTACTCGCGATATTTCAAAAATGGCAGCAGCAAAAAAATTCCGTGAAGATTTATTTTACAGAATTTCGGCTTTTCCAATTTTAATTCCTTCTTTAAAAGAGCGCGGCGAAGACGACATCAGAACGCTTGCTGAAAATTTTTGTCGCGATTTTGCGGTAAATGAAAATAAAAAAATCAGAGGCATCAGCCAAGAAGCGCTTTATTTGCTCTATAACTACGAATGGGAAGACAATATTCGCCAATTAAAAAACTCAATTTTTCGTGCGGTTGTACTTTGCGATTCTGATTCGCTTAAGTCAGAACATTTTCCGCAACTTCTTAACAAAGAAAATAGCAGTTTTACCAAAGCGCATTCAACAATTAAAAAAAGCTCCGACATTAACAGCGAACTAATCGATATTTTTGACGATGAAGGAAAATGCAAAAAAATTGAGTTAATCGAAGAAGAAATTATCAAAAGACTTGTTGATTTATATAACGGAAACCTTTCGGAAGTGGCTAAACAACTAGATATTGGTCGATCAACAATTTACCGCAAATTAAAAATTATAAGCGAGGTTGTTCAAGATGAGAAAAGTTAAAACTGCAATTTTTCCGGTTGGTGGTTTAGGAACCCGATTTCTGCCAGCAACCAAGTCAATGCCAAAAGAAATGCTTCCAATTGCCAACAAGCCAATCATTCAATATGCTTT
>CANEUK010000013.1 GCA_947441695.1 Rickettsiales bacterium | reverse complement strand
TCTTCGTCGATATTTAGATAAATGCTAAGATTGTAGCACTGGCGCAGAATTGGTAAATAAAGAGCATGAAGACCGCTCGCAATAATTATGTCATTACTTTTGGTGCTGAAGGGAAGGCTAATAAATCCAGTATTATGGTTGTAGTGTCTGGATTGGATTTTTTTTCCATCTGCTAAAGAAATCAAATCACTGGCGAATCTTTCAAGATCGTTAGCCATTGGGTTTAAGTGCGTCATTACTTGCCACATTGGTTTTTGACGATCCCAAAGGTGATAATCGTCGCCCGATAATGTTGCAACTGAATGATTGCCAAATAAACCTTTTATGGCATCGCATAAACTATCTTTTCCAGAGCCAGAATCGCCAGCAATACCAAGTATGAAAGGCTTTTGACTAAGGCGAAAATAGTTGTTTTGGCTCACCGATTCTTGCCATATTCTGACAATAAGAATAATGCCAAATCCTACCAACATTGTATGTAACAAAGACGCCAATCTGTCGTTAAGTTGCAAAGGCATTTGAGTAAGCAATTGGCTAATAAATTGCCATTCAGGATGACTAATTAAGATGCTGCTTAATGTGTAAAGAATTGAAAAAAAAGTAGTCAAAATCACGGCGAAACGATCATTCGTTGCTTGATAAGAAACTAATAATGGAATTGCCCAAATAAACCATCCGGGCGAAGCGGGAGTTGCTAAAATAACTAACAAAAAAGCAATACCAAGAACAGCGTGGAATAGTTCAAAGTTCATGCGCTTAATTTTCCACGCGGCGTAAATGGTTAAAAGATAAATAAGTAAAACGAGATAAATTTTCATACTGCTGTCAATAGCGATATGCAACAGATATATTTTTTCTATTTCTGGGTTGCTGAAAATCATGTTCAAACCAGATTTTGAAAGCAGAAAAAAAGGCAAGAAAGCAATCGCTGCCCCAATCAAAGTGCCAATAGCAAATTGAAATGAAAATTGTCGAAGGTTGCGATTGCGTAGCAAATATATGGCAAAAAAAGGCAGCGCTAAAACCATGCTTAATTTGGCCGAAATTGCCATAAGGCAAAAAAATCCAGAAAGCAGCAATTTTGATTTTTTAATGTAATAAAGCGCTGTCGTTAAAAAAAGTGCTGGAATTAAGTCGTTAAAACCAAGCAAATAACTGGCAAATATCACAATTGGCGAAAGCCAATAAACCGCCAAAAGCAAGCGTTCGCGATTTGGAATGATTTTTTGAATAACTAGTAACAAAGAAAAATCTGCTAAAATCAAAGTTGAGCCATATCCGTAAATTAAAGGCAAACCCAAAGTTTTAAAAACCAACATCAGCGGCAAAAAAAACAACCACATAGAGTATCCATAAGGAAAGGCAATTTTTGATCCGCCTTGATTGAGCCAAGTTTTCCATGGATCAAAGTTAAAAAAATCAATGCTCGAGCTTAAAAAAGGCACGTACCAATCAGTTACTGGAAGAGGCAAAATGGTAAAAATTAGCGCAAGTCGAACGATTAGCCCAAATAAAAATAATGGGTTTAAAAATTTTTTCATATTTCGTTAACTAATTTCTCCCACAATTCTGGAAACTTTGTACATATGGCGTCTGGTGAAATATTTTGCTCATTTAGAATTTGTGCAAATTGATTAATTTCGGTTTTGGCGTCTCTTCCATGAAGTTCAGGAGAAACCAAGCAAAGTTTAAATCCGGCATTTTTAAGTTGAGTAGCGGTTTTGTTATTGAGTGGAAATTTGGTGAAGCAATCTACCCAAATCCAATCTATTTTTCCAGCTAGTGTTAAGGCTGTTTCAACAGACTCAAATTCTGAAACTCTTACAGCGCAACGACTTTCACCATTTTTTGCATATTTGACTAAAAACGGAAAAGATTGATCAAGAAAAAAATAATCTTCAATTTTGTAAGACTTCATCAAATCAATCAGCTGCTTCTCAAGCCCTTCTTCTTTGACGTTTAAAATAAGTGTTTGGTGCTTGTAGAAGGAAATCCAATTTTCAAAAAATTCGCCGTTTGCGAAAGGATCGTGATTAATAATCAATTTTTCGCCAAAGCTACGAATGTCAACTTCAATGCCATATTTTGTTGGTGTTTCTTTGAGTTGATCAATTGTGTTGCGGCGATGCTTTATTAGTATCATGAGTTGGTTTTTTAGTTAAATTTGAGCAGTGATTTTTATACCAATTTGGCAAATGAATTAAAAAAAGCATTCTCACTAAAATTGTCAGCGAGATTAGCGAAAAAATGTTTGCTGAAAGTTTTGCTAATTTTTTAGCTAAAGAATTGCCGTAATTATCTGATATCCAGTGATATGGTTCACCCATTTGGAAGTTAAAATTATTGCCCAAAAATTTATCGGTAAGAACTGAAAAGCTATCAAGCAAAGGACTGTTTGCAACCAAGCTCCAATGCAATACGAAGAAAATATTCCACATATTCCATAAATGAGTTTTTATGGTTTGTTTGTTAGAAAAAATTGATAAAGCTGCGAACGGAACAATCCAAGTCATCCATCCGGCAGAATGTTTTGTTGTCGCCGCCATTGCCAACATTATCGCAACTATTGCCTCTTCTATTGACCAGCGAGGATTTTCTGATTTGGAATCTTTATAAATTAGAGCAAAAATTGCGGTGTATAATATTGGAAAGATCGTTTTTGAAGTTAGTGCTTTAGCTCCAGCGCCAACAAGTTTTTGATAGCTATCGGTAAAATAAAATGGCAGTTCAGAAAATTTAAAAAATAAAATTGTTAAAATAAGCAAAAATAAAAGCTTAAACCTTTCTCTGTTTGGCTGAAACTTTACCAAGATCAACAATGGATAAAAAATTAAACCAAACGGCTTTAAAACGAGAGAAGTTGTAAAAAATCCGATGGCTTTTACTAGGTGTTTTTTTTCAAGAGCAGCTACTGCGATAAAAAATGGAAGAACCGCAATTAAATCAAGTTGCCCAGAGTAATATTGATGAAATAAGATGACGGGACTAAATAAATAAAAGCAAAAAGCTGACCAGTTTTTTGTATCTTCAAATTTTTTTACAAAGATTTTTAGTATTATTAAGTCTGACACTAAAAGCGGAACGTGGATCAAGGTATATCCCAGAGCCGTGGGAAGATAAGGAGGATTTGCATTCAAAAACGGTTTAAACAAAAAAAACAATGAAGCGTGAATGTATAATAAAAATGGCGGGTATGGAAAATCTGCATCATGGTTAATCAGACTATAATCCCAAGGATTTGTGGCGGCGGATGAAGTGTAGTTTTGTATAAAAACAATAAATCTATAAATATCGAAGTGCCCAGTTGTTGTTGCCAAAAGGGCTTTTATCAAAAAAACAGTCCATAGAACAATTTTAAATTTAGTCGCCAGAGTTTTTACGATGAGGTTATGAAATACCGAAAAAAACAAAATGGTTATTAAGGCAAATATCAAAGGATTCATGATTTTTTCCTGAATTGACTTTTTTTGAGTTGTAAGCTGAAAGCAATAGTTCTGCGGATAAATTTTATTTTAGAAGACCAGTTGATGTTCCAATTAGAAATTCCATAAGCTCGTTTGCCAAAATTTACAGGAAAGCGCAAAACCTTCAATTTGCTTCGGCGGGCTTGGTAGTAAGTGTAAAGATCAAGTGAAAAATCATGTGGTGGATCTTGCCAAGTTTCAAAAAATTTTTTAAAAAACATGTTGGGCTGAGCGTTGATGTCCCACATTGGTTTGCCAAGCAAAATAGTTTCAAAAATGCTCATTGCTAAGGTGAATATCGAATCGGCAAAAGGTCGTCCAAATCTTCGACCTTTTACAAAAATATTTTGACCATTTTGCTCGAATAATTCCAAGCCTTTTATCGAATCTTGAGGATCGGTTTGCATATCTGCGTGAGTCCAGCCTAAAATTTCTCCTTTAGCAGATTTTAGTCCAGCGAGAATCCCAAATCCATAACCCTGATTTTTTTCAACGCGCACAACGCGACAGCCACGATATTTTGGAAGTAAATTTTGCAAAACTTCAAAGCTTTTATCTGTTGAACCGTTATCAACTAAAATAATTTCAACGTCGTTGTGTTTAGTAATTTTTGCGCAGCGTTCAAGAAGCAAAGGAAGATTTTTTTCTTCGTTATAGCAGGGAATAATAAGGGAAAATTTCATAGATTTTAGGTTTTAAGCAAGATTGGCGTGGCTTTAAAAACAAAAAATTTCATGCCAATAAAATTTAAAATTGCCGATGTTGCGGTTGCTACTAAAAATGCAATGTAAGTTGCAAATGGAGTTATTTTTATCAGAAAAACCAATGTCGCATAATTTATCAAAACGTTGGCACCCAAAGTGCAAGAGTATAAAATTGCGAAACGCCACAAACTTTTTAACGGGTGATTTTTACTATTGAATGTCCAAAGACGATTTGCCAAGTAAGAAAAAATGGTTCCAGTTAAAAATCCTAAAGTTTTTGCTAAATTTGTTGTTAGAGATAGCAAAATAAGGCACTGATAAGAAGTAAAGTCTATCAAAGCAGTTAAAGAACCGATGATTAAAAATATAAATAACTCTCGATTAATTATTTGAGATTTTGGCATTTAAGTTTTGGCAATTTTGGTTTGGTTGCTCGATAGAGTTTTTTCAATGATGGCAAGGCTTCGTCAGAAATTCTTTTGTCCAAATCTAAAAGATATGGATGCGATGACCATTTGTGAAAACAAGATTGCCAATATTCAAATGTTTTGAGATCGTTTGGAGTTCCCCAAGATAAAAAACTATCTACTTCAAATAAGTAGCAATTCAGACCAAGTTCGATGGCGTCATTAATACAAGAATCGATGTAAAACTCTCCATTTATGCGACCATCTCGGGCAATAAGATTATCAAAAACTTTATGAAAATTTTTGGCATCGCAAAATGTGAAAGTGCCAATAACGATTGGTTCAGTTTTTGAAGAGCTAAGCGGAGTTTTTACAGAAATTTTATCAATTTTGCCATTTTTGTCACTGCTAATCCAGCCAAACATATTTGGATTAAGCATTGCATTGGCGTGGTTTCGGGCTGCCCAAACGATTACATCTACTTTTGGATCGTTGACCATTTTTTGAAAAGCCGACAAATCATATAACATTCCATTGTCGCAAGCCGCAAAAGTGACGGGATTAAGATTTTTTGTGATAGCGTTTTCAAGATTTTTTAATCCAATTGAAGCGCTGCAAGCTTGCCCATCGTTCAAGCTAGAAATTATTGTGATGATTGATTTTGGATAAATTTTTTTAAGTTTCTTAGAGATTTCATCGCAACCAATCATGTCTTTTCTTAAGACGAATGAATGATTTATAGAAGCAGGCAAGTCTTGAGTTGCTCTTATAACCATAGGTTTTCCCGAAACCAAGATCAGCGGTTTAGTAATTTTGTAGCCTTTATCAGCAAAACGTTGACCCAAACCCGCCATCGGAATTATTAAAGATCCTGAAGGTTTGGGCGTTGGCGTTATATGATCAGCTAAATTCAAACTTGGTTTGTTAGTAAGTTTTGAATTGCTATAATGAATTAGATTTAGAAATGCTTTCGACCATTCGTTATATTGTACAACATCTTCGGGAGTTCCCCATTGCATGAAGTGTTGCAACGGATAAACTGCTACTGAATTTTTGCCACCTAAGCTTAATAAATGATTATAGGCCAAACTGACATAATATTCTCCATTAAGGTTTAAGTTGTTTTTAATGGTTACTTCAAAAGCTTCATTCATGATTTTGCCAGAAGAAAAATAGTAGGTTCCGCTGGAGGCGAATTCTTCCATTTTGTTGTTTGTATAAGGCTGTTTTTCTTGAATAGCTTGAACCCAACCATCAATTTCTTTTAGATAGGCGTAGTTTGTGTTGCCAAGAGAGTGTGGATGAAATCCTTTGTAAGCTGGTATTGCGCCTAAGCAGGCAGTTTTGGTGACAAATTTTTTGAAGTGATTCCAATTCCAATAACAAGTGAAATCGCAATAATTAACGATAGCCGGAATATTTTGATCAATTAAATGACTGACTTTTTGAACCGCATGAATTGGACCAAGTTTATGTGGCTTGATTCCAATTATTTGAGCATTTGGGCAATATTTTTGAATAATCGCCTTCATATTATAGCTTGGATTATCCAAATGGTCTTGGTTGCAAACGAAGATGAATTTTTTTTCTTCAGGTTTTTTATCAAAAAACATGTCTATCACATGAGCAACTATCGGTTTTCCATCAATTTCAATCAAAGGCTTGGGAAGACAATACCCTGCTCGACGAAAACGTTCACCAAAGCCAGACATTGGGATTATTATTGAACAATTCATTTGATTTAATCGTCTTCAAAAATTTGCTCAACTGACAAAACTTCGGGAATGTAGTGTTTTAGCATGTTTTCGATGCCGTTTTTTAAGGTGATGGTTGAACTTGGGCAGCCAGAACACGAGCCTTTTAATTGAAGTTTTACAATTCCATCTTCAAAACTGTCAAAAATGATGTCGCCGCCATCCATTGCTACGGCTGGACGAACCTTAATTTCGATTAATTCTTTGATTTGTTTTACAATTTCGCTGTCTTGTGAATTTTCTGGAGAATTTTCTGAAGTTTTTTGTTCGAACATTATTGGTTTGCCCGAAACGTAAAAATCCATAATTGTTGCCAAAATTTCGGATTTAATTTCTTGCCAACTTGACTTTGCGCCTTTGGTTATGGTGATAAAATCGCTGCCAAAAAAAACCGATTCAACGCCTAAAATTTCTAAAAGTTGCAAAGCTAGCGGCGATTTTGTGGCGGCAGATTTTTGGTTTTTAAATTCGGCGGTTTCATTGCCTAAAACAGTTTCGCCGCTTGGAATAAATTTTAGCGTTTCAGGATTTGGTGTTTCTTGCGTTTGAATGAACATAATTTTTTTTATTTTTTAAGCCACCAAGTATCGGTCGCCAAAGAATATTTTGGCGTTTTGTTTGGCATGGCAAAAATGTTACGATATAAAATGCGGTAAGAATTGGCGTGCCATTGTGGCGTTGTATAGTAATTTTCAAGCATTGTTTGATCGAGCTTGCGACAAAGATTTTGTAGATCTTGTTTGTTTTTGGCGCGTGAAATTTTTTCAACCAAATTGTCAATTTTTTTGTCGCTTAAGCCGATCAAATTTTTGCCGCCTTTAATGTTGGTTTGCGAAGAGTGAAAGTAAGAAAAAAGCTCGTCGCCAGGAATTAAAGATTGTCCAAAAACCGCAATCACAATGTCAAAATCGTAATTATTAATTCGCGTTTGATATTGATTTTCTTCAATAAAACGAACTTTTGCGTCAATTCCAAGCTTGCGTAAATTTTTTACAAAAGGCGCTACCACCATTTGAAAAGCCTCTGAATCAATTAAAAATTCAACGCTGATTTTTTCTCCGTTTTTTGGATCGCGCAAGGTTTTGTCTATAATTTTATAGCCCGCTGCGTCTAATATTTTCTTGGCTTCGAGCAGGTTTTTGCGATTAAATCCATCGCCTTCAGATTTTGGTAAGTGAAAATTTTGATAAGCAAAATCTGAATTAGCAAAATAGCTTTCGGTGCGTTTGTAAGAGCCATAAAAAATGTGGTCGCGTAGCCATTCAAAATCAAAAGCGTAACTAATTGCTTGGCGCAACGCTAAGTTTTGAAATTTTGGGCGGCGCAAATTTAGCACAAAAGTTTGCATTGGCGCGGGCAGTTTATGTTCAATTTCGCGTTTGATAATTTCACCGCGCGAAACCGCGTCAATATTGTATGAATTAGCCCAATTGCGAGCAATATTTTCTTGACGCAAATCATATTTTTGCGACTTAAAAGCTTCGACCAAAACGTTATTGTCGCGATAATAATCAAAGGTTATTTCGTCAAAATTATAGCGACCGCGATTTACTGGCAAATTGGTCGCCCAATAGTTTTTTACGCGCTCAAATGTAATGGAATGACTTGGTTCTAAGCTTTTGATTTTGTAAGGGCCAGAGCCTAAAGGCGAGGTTAGGGTTGTTTTAGAAAAATCAACTTTTTGATAATAATGTTTGGGCAAAACTGGCAAACTTGAAACTAAAATTGGCAAATCGCGATTTTGGTTATTTTTGAAAAAAAACTTTACCAAATGTTGGTTTATTTTTTTAACTTCTAAAACATCGCGAAACGCCATTTTGTAAGATGGATGACCTTCGGAAATTAATTTGTTGAAAGTAAAAATTACGTCGTCGGCGGTAATTTGAACGCCATCATGAAAGCGGGCGTTTTTGTCCAAGGCAAACTCAATTGACATTTTATCTGGCGATAATTTTACGCCTTTTGCTACAAGAGCGTAGCGCGTTGAAATTTCGTCTTCTGCGCTTTCGGTTAAACTGTCGTAAAGATAAGAAACTCCTGCCGCCGGAATGCCTTTTAAGATAAATTGATTTAGGCTGTTAAAACTTCCTTCTACGCCAAATTTTACGCTCCCTTTTTTGGGCGCGTTTTCGTTGACATAGTCGAAATGCTGAAAATTTTTTGGATATTTTAAATTGCCAAAAGTTGAAATTCCGTGCTTAAAATCAACGTTTGCAAAAGATTGAAATGATATAAAAAAAAACAGGAAAAAAATTTTCATTCGTTTTAAATATTGCAAAAACTCAAATTAGAACCAAGAAATACTATACCAAATAAACTATTGCGCCTCGATTTATTCGGTGCGTAATCAATTCAAAATTACTTAAATTCGACTAAAAGTTTCGCTAAATTCATTAAATGCAAATCATCAGAAACCTTTTACAAACAGAATCACAAGCTTTTATTCCTTTAGAAAAGGGCGTTGCGGAACAAGATTCGCCACAATTTGCGGAAAAACCATTCTCGAATGTCAATGCGACATATGAAAAATCAAAAATACCGCCGCTTTCAATAACCATCGGCAATTTTGATGGCGTGCATTTGGGACATTTGGCGATTATTGAGCAAGTTAAAAAAGCAGCGGCGCAAAAAAACTTGGCGTCGGCAATTTTAACCTTTGAACCTCATCCAGTTTCGCTTTTGCGAGCTGATAAACCGCAAGATTTTCGTATTTTTAGTTTGGCTCAAAAGCTTAGAATTTTTCAAAATCTAAAAATTGACTACGCCATTATTTTGCCATTTAACCAAAATTTTTGCCAAATTTCAGCCAAAAATTTTGTTAAAAATATTTTACATCAAAAACTAAACGCCAAACATTTGGTTATTGGTTATGATTTTATTTTTGGTCAAAACCGACAAGGAAATTTTCAACTTTTAGAAAAATTGGCATCAAAATTGGGCTTTGAATTAGAAGAAGTTTTTGCGATCAAAAACCAACAACAAACTTGCTCTTCAAGCTTGATTAGAAAATTAATTTCTGAAGGAGAAATTAAAAAAGCTAATAATTTTTTAGGAAAAAATTTTGAAATTTTCGGTTTGGTTAGTGAAGGGCGAAAATTAGCCTCGCAAATTGGTTTTGCCACGGCAAATTTGGCAATAAAACCACATTTGATTAAGCCAAAATTTGGCGTCTATCAAACAAAAACTTTTATTCCGCACTTAAAAAAGAATTTTTTATCAATCACCAATTTTGGCGTTAAACCAACAATTGGAGGAGATTTGCAACCAATTTTCGAAACTCACATTCTAAATTTTACTCAAAATATTTATGGTAAAAAAATTATTGTGGAGTTTTTAGATTTTATTCGCGAAGAAAAGAAATTTTCTTCACTTGAAGAGTTAAAAAGCCAAATTTTTCAAGATGTTAAAAAAATAAACTTGTAATTTAGAGGTCGCTTCAATTTTATTTTATATCAAAATATCGGTTTTCAATTTTCTTATCAAATAATGGAAAAATTCACCTTACTTAACTCGATTGCCGCGCCCTTGTCTTTGATAAACATCGACACCGACATGATAATTCCTAAGCAGTTTTTAAAAACCATTAAACGCACTGGTTTGGGCAAAAATCTTTTTCACGAAATGCGTTATGATTTAGAAGAAAAAGAAATTGCTAATTTTGTGTTGAATAAGCCGCCATATCGCCAAGCAAAAATTCTAATAGCTGGCGACAATTTTGGATGCGGATCAAGCAGAGAACACGCCCCATGGGCATTAAATGATTTTGGAATTCGCTGTATAATTGCACCATCTTTTGCCGACATTTTTTTTAATAACTGCTTTAAAAACGCCATCTTGCCCGTGATTTTGTCTAAATTACAAGTTGATGAATTGCTTGAATTTGCAAATGAAACACAAAATAACGTAACAATTGATTTGCAAAAACAAGAAGTTCACGCTGGCAATAAAATCTACCAATTCGAGGTTGATGCTTTCAAAAAACATTGCCTAATTGAAGGTCTTGATGACATTGGATTAACTTTGCAAAAATCCACCCAAATTAACTCTTTTGAAACTAGTAATCGCCAACTTACCCCTTGGCTTTACGAGTAATTTTATTAACCAAAAAATTTTAAAATATGACAATTCTAGCAGGAAAAAAAGGTTTAATTATGGGCGTTGCCAATAATCGCTCAATTGCTTGGGGAATTGCTGAAGAATGCAAAAAATATGGCGCTGAATTAGCTTTTACTTATCAAGGCGAAGCTTTGCAAAAGCGCGTTGAGCCTTTGGCAGCTTCAGTTGAATCTGACATTGTTTTGCCATGCGATGTTAGCGATTCTGAATCAGTCAAAAAAGTTTTTAGCGATCTTGAAAAAAAATGGGGCAAATTAGATTTCTTGGTTCACGCCATCGCCTATTCTGACAAAGAAGAGTTGCGCGGAAAATATCTTGATACTAGCCCAGAAAACTTTACCAACACTATGAATATTTCGGCTTTTTCTTTAGTTGCGATTGCCAAAGAGGCTGAACCATTGATGAAAAAAGCGGGCGGCGGAAGTATAATTACTTTGAGTTATTATGGCGCTGAAAAAGTTATGCCGCACTATAATGTGATGGGAGTTGCCAAAGCCGCTCTCGAAGCAAGCGTGCGCTACCTTTCAATGGATATGGGCAAAGACAATATTCGGGTTAATGCCATTTCTGCTGGTCCTGTAAAAACTTTGGCAGCCAGCGGAATTGGCGACTTCAGATTAATTTTTAAATGGAACGAATATAATTCTCCGCTGCGTCGCAACGTTACTTTGCAAGATGTTGGAGGTGCCGGAGTTTTCTTACTTTCTGACTTAGGAAATGGCGTAACCGGAGAAACTTTACACGTTGATGCCGGATATCACGTAGTTGGAATGAAGGCTCCAGATGCTCCAGATATTTCAATTGTTCGCGATGAAAACTAGATGTTTATTAACCATCAGCCTTTTTTAATAATTATTTCATCACCTTCTGGCGCAGGAAAATCAACTCTTTGCGGTATGACGGTAAAAAACGATCCACTAATAAAACTCTCTATTTCAACAACAACTCGCAAAAAAAGACCGCAAGAAATAGATGGTCAACATTATCATTTTTTAGACGAAAATGATTTTGAGTTGATGAAAAAAAATAACGAATTTTTGGAATATGCTAAGGTTTTTAACCATAATTATGGCACGCCAAAAAATTTGGTTGAAGGCGAATTAAAAAATGGCAATTGCGTTTTGTTTGATATCGACTGGCAAGGCGCGAGGCAAATCAGACAAAATTTCGCTAAAGACGAAGTGGTATCAATCTTTATTTTGCCCCCATCAATGCAAGAACTCGAAAGAAGGCTACGCGCTCGCGCTCAAGACCCAGAAGAAATTGTACAAGATCGCATGAAAAAAGCTCAAAATGAAATCAGCCACTTTGGTGAATATGATTTTGTTTTAATAAATGACGACCTTAACAATACTTACCAAAAAATCCGCTCAATCATTGAAGCCAAACGAGTAACTCGCTACAACAAATCTGATATCGAATATTTTATCAGGCAGTTCTCGAATTAAATTTATTTTCATGCATTTATTTTTTGATTCAGCAGTTGAATTTTTAATCAATTTTATCAGCCAGATTGGATATTTAGGAATTTTTATTGGCATGTTTTTGGAAAGCACAATAATTCCAATTCCTAGTGAATTAATCATGATTCCAGCAGGAATTGCGGTTTCGCACGGAAACATGAATTTTTATCTGATAATGATTGTTGGAGTTTTGGGAAATGTTGCTGGCGCAGTTTTTAGCTACTATCTGGCTGCTTCAATTGGTAGAACGCTTTTGCTCAAAATTGGTAAATATTTTTTAATCAAGCAAACGACCATCGAAAGAATTGAGAATTTTTTTAAAAATCATGGGCCAATTTCAGTATTTATTGGTCGTCTTCTTCCGGGTTTTAGGCATTTCATTTCAATTCCAGCTGGAATTGCCAAAATGAATATTCGATCATTTTATTTTTATACTACTTTTGGATCTGCAATTTGGGCAGCAGTTTTGCTTGGATTAGGATTTTTTATTGGAGAAAATCAGCAACTCATAAAAGAGAATTTAAGCCAAATAATTATTGGATGTTTTGTGTTTTGCTCACTTGTAATTTTTTCTTACGTTTTTTTTAAAAAATTTAAAACCCGAGTTAAAAACTAGCGTTTTTATCTATCGAAAAGGTAATTTTACATATTTCTAAACCCAACTCGAAAGTAAGCATATCCAGTTATAGCGGTTAAAAATGCCGCTAGCGCAAATAAAATTTTTGAAGCAAAAATTACAAAACTCACCAACAAAAATTTTATATCCATTTCAACAGCGCCGCCAAGCCAATAATAAAGAGCGTAAGATGAGCCTTTTTCACCAAGCAACAAACCAGTAATTGCCGTCATTTGCACGCCAGTTTTATATTTTGCTAGTTGGCTTACTGGAACGCTTACATGAATTTCAGCTAAAAATTCACGTAAACCAGAAACCAAAACTTCGCGACAAATTATGATTAAACCAGGAATTAAAATCCAAAGATCTCGCCCACTAAAATTAATCAACATCACAATTGCCACAATCACCAAAAGCTTATCGGCAATTGGGTCGAGGCATTTTCCAAAATTTGATTGAGCTTTTAGTTCTCTTGCAAAATAGCCGTCAAAATAATCTGTAATAGCGGCAACGGCAAAAAGTGTTGCGGCAACAATATTGGCAATCATTCCAGGGATATAGAACGACAAAATAAGAATTGGGATAACAAAAAGACGAAAAGTGGTGAGAAAATTTGGAATTTGCTTCATTGAGTTTGTTTTTTTTGAGATTTTGTTTTGCGACAAATTGAAAAACTTCTAATTTTTAATCTCACCTAAATTTTGATTAATTTGGAATTTTTTCTTTTTTTGAAACTAATTCAATTTTCATCTTAGCTTCTTCAAGCCTTTTGGAGCAATGTTCTTTAAGAGCAGAACCCTCTTCGTGTAAATCAATCATTGAATCAAGATTTATTTTTTGAGATGACAAAGTTTCAACAATTTCTTCTAAGCGCAGCAAAGATTCTTCAAAGCTCATTTTGGCGATTTTTTTTTCAAAATTTTTCACAGATTTTTAAGTTTTAACTTTTCATAAAATCAAAAAGCGGGGTTTCGCTTCCTTCTTTGTCAACTAATCGAAGAGGATATTCGTCGCTAAAGCAAGCGTCGCAATATTGAGGATTTTTGTTGTCGCGCTTGGTATTGGCAATTGCGCGATAAAGCCCGTCAATTGAAATATAAGACAAACTGTCGGTTCCAATTATTTTACCAATTTCTTTAGCCGAATAATTGGCGGCAATTAAGTCTTTTTTGTCTGGCGTATCAACTCCATAAAAACACGGAGCAATTGTTGGGGGGCTGGCAATTAACATATGAACTTCTCTGGCTCCAGCATCGCGAATCATTTGCACAATTTTTTTAGAAGTAGTTCCGCGCACAATACTGTCGTCAATTAAAATTACGCGCTTGTTTTTAATTATTGATAAATTGGCGTTGTGTTTCAACTTCACGCCAAAGTGACGAATTTTATCGGTTGGCTCAATAAAGGTTCTACCAACGTAATGATTACGAATAATTCCAAGTTCAAAATCAATTTTTGATTCGCGCGCATAACCAATTGCGGCTGGCACGCCAGAATCAGGAATTGGCACAATAATATCAGCTTCAATCTTAATTTCGCGCGCCAATTCAACGCCAATATTTTTGCGCATTTCGTAAACATTTTTGCCTTCAAGCAAACTGTCGGGGCGCGCAAAATAAACATATTCAAAAATGCAAAATTTTGACGGTTTAACTAAAAATGGACTTAAAGATTTTACGCCACTTTTATCAATTATCACCATTTCGCCGTG
>CANEUK010000012.1 GCA_947441695.1 Rickettsiales bacterium | reverse complement strand
TTTTGCGAGAAATTACGGTAAAAACTAAGGGAATTTTTTTGGATTTGAAAAATCTAAAAATTCTCAGTTGCTTGGTGAGGAATTTCTGGGTTTTTCAGAGCTTCCCTAATGCGGCAATTAATAATTGCTTAAGAAACTCAAAACTAACTCAAATTGAAACAAATTTTTAATTTTATTTAGCACCTAAATAATTTATTGTTTTACTTATATAAATTTTGTGGGCAATTTTTGAAAAAATTTCATCAAAAAAACATTTTAATAATAAACGCAAATTATCATGAGAACTAACAAGTTTATTGCGATCACTTTTCTTGCAATTGCGGTTTGCTGCGCTCCTAAAAACTATTCTTCAAATCACGCAAATCTTGAAGTAAAATCAAACGAATTTTGGTGGCCAAACAAAGTAAATCTTTCGCCACTTCGCCAACAAGCAGCCGAATCAAACCCTTATGGCAGCAACTATAATTACGCCAAAGAATTTGCTAAAATCGACCTCAATCTTCTCAAAAAAGACATCAAAAAAGTAATGATGACATCTCAAGATTGGTGGCCCGCAGATTATGGAAATTACGGACCATTTTTCATTCGTATGGCGTGGCATAGTGCCGGAACTTATAGATCTCAAGACGGTCGAGGCGGTGCTGGCGGCGGACAACAAAGATTTGAGCCGCTTAATAGTTGGCCAGATAATGCCAATTTAGACAAAGCCAGACGCTTGCTTTGGCCAATCAAACAAAAATATGGCAGCCAACTTTCTTGGGCTGATTTGATGGTGCTTTCTGGCAATGTTGCACTTGAATCTATGGGCTTTAAAACCATTGGATTTGCTGGTGGAAGAATGGATGATTTTGAACCCGATTTAGTATATTGGGGGCCAGAAAATAAATTTATGACTTCGGATCGTTTTGATAAAAATGGCAAGTTATTAAAAAATCTTGGTTCAACAACCATGGGTTTGATTTATGTAAATCCTGAAGGACCAAATGGAAATGGCGATCCAATCGCGGCAGCTCATCAAATTCGCGAAACTTTTGGTCGTATGGCGATGAATGACGAAGAAACTGTCGCCTTAATCGCTGGCGGTCACACTTTTGGAAAAACCCACGGAGCGCACAAACCAGCAAATTGCGTTGGAGAAGATCCAACTGGCTCTAAAATTGAAGAACAAGCTTTTGGTTGGAAAAATAAATGCGGAAGCGGAAAAGGAGTCGATACCGTAACTAGTGGTTTGGAAGGAGCTTGGACTTCTAATCCGGCGGCTTGGACTCATGATTATTTCGACAACCTTTTTGTTTTTGATTGGGTTAAAACAAAAAGCCCTGGTGGCGCAATTCAATGGATTCCTTCTGATAAAAACGCAGCAAAAATAGTTCCAGACGCTCACGATTCCACAAAAAAGCACGCGCCAATTATGCTAACCACTGATTTGTCGCTTAAGCTAGATCCAAAATATAATGAAATTTCCAAACGCTTTTTGAAAAATCCAAAAGAATTTGAAAAAGCCTTTGCAAAAGCTTGGTTTAAGTTAACTCATCGAGACATGGGTCCTAGAACCAGATATGTTGGCAAAGATTCGCCAAAAGAGATTTTATCTTGGCAAGATCCAATTCCTACAACCAAACACGCACTAATAAACCCTTCAGATATTAAAAAGTTAAAAACTCAAATTCTTGAATCTGGATTAACCACTTCTGAACTTGTTAAAACAGCTTGGGCGTCAGCTGCATCATTTCGTATCACCGACATGCGTGGTGGAGCAAATGGAGCGCGCATTCGCTTAGAACCTCAAAAAGATTGGAAAGTTAACAATCCCCAAGAATTGGCTAAAACACTTGTTGTTTTAGAAAAAATTCAAAAAAACTTTAACAAATCGTTAGCTGGAAATAAGAGTGTTTCTCTTGCCGACGTAATTGTTTTAGGGGGAAATGCCGCAATTGAAAAAGCTGCTAAAGAAGTTGGATTTGAAGTAAAAGTTCCATTTTATGCTGGTCGTGGCGACGCTTCTAAAGAACAAACCGACGTTAATTCGTTTGCATTACTAGAGCCAAAAGCAGACGGATTTAGAAATTATTACAGCAAAGAAGCCTTAGTTTCGCCAATTAACGCATTAATTGATCGCGCTTATATGCTTAATTTGACAGTGCCAGAAATGACCGCATTGGTTGGCGGAATGAGAGTTTTGGGCACAAATTCAGATAAATCAGAATATGGAATCTTAACCCAAAAAATAGGGGTTCTAAGCAATGATTTTTTTGTCAACTTGTTGGATATGTCAACCGAATGGAAAAAATCTGACAATCTTGAAGCGGTTTATGAAGGACGCGACAGAAAAACCAAAAATCTAAAATGGAAAGCAACTCCAGTTGATTTGGTTTTTGGCTCAAGTTCTGAACTTCGCGCCATAGCCGAAATTTACGCAGCAAAAGACGGAAATCAAAAATTCGTCAAAGACTTTGTAAAAGCTTGGACAAAAGTAATGAACGCAGATCGCTTCGATCTAAAAAAATAGGAATTTTTTTTACAAAACTACTATTAAAGCGCGACACTATTATTGAAAAACACCGCACCAAAGCAAACTCTGACCGAGTTTGAGTTAGCTTTGGTAATTTATCTGCAAGTTCTAGGCGCGCTAAATTGAACTCGAGAATATTTAAGAAATGGATTGTTTGCCTTGAACTGAAAGTTTTAAAAATTGCTAATCACTAAAAAATTTTAAAAAAATGAAACCATCTTCAGAAACTTCTAATTCAACCGCATCAGCTTTATCTCAAACTAAGCTTCAAAATAAATTCAATTTTTTGGATCAAGAAATCATTCCAGTTAAAATGTCTTCTTATCAAACGATTAATTTTCAAGATCCAGCCAACAAAAATGCAATCATCTATTCAGGATCGCTCTCTGCTTGTGCGGTTGTTTTGATCAAAAATTTTAACAAAAAAACTGAAAAATATGACAACATTGTAACTATGGCTCATTTTTTCCCCGCCAATGCTTTTGAAAATAGCAAGGCAATGGAAAATTTGGTGAAAATTATGAGGGATTTCGAGAATCAAGGAGGCACTTTTTCGTCAAAAACTAGCGTTATAATTGCTGGCGGAGGTTTATTGAAAGGAGAAAAAATTGAAGACACCACCCACTTGGACCATTGCTAGATGTGGCTAAGGCACTACAAAAACAGATAGGTTTTAAACTAACTCATCACGAAAAATCGACAAATGATATGCTTGGCCTTTATGATAAAGATCACCCAGAAACTCAAGGTTCAGCTGTTTTTGTTAATCGCGAAGGCACCGCAATAATTGGTTATTCAAGAAAAAAACTTAGCGGCGAAACGTCATTCAGACTTCTTACTAAAGAAATTGAATCAATGCCTTTGGAAAAATTATCTAAAATCAGAGCTTCGGAAGATTTTTTATATCCAGAAGATATTAAAAAATATTTAAACGAGAGAGTAAGTCAAATATCTGCTTTGATGGAAAAAAAAGACAAACCAAACTTAACCATTAGTAATTCAGAAGATATTATTAGAAAATTTCAGGAAAAACTCACTTCATCAAACAAAGAACAATTAAGATAATAACTTAAAAAACCGATTGTCGCTGAATTCAACTTTTTAACATAACCAAAATTCATCATTTTTTTTACGCTTATTTGCAAAAAAACCTCAAATAGAGTTTTAAATCTCAAATATTCTTTTGGTTGTTAATTTTGATTTTTAACTTCATTGCTCAAACTCTGATTCAAAATCTTGTAATCAAGGGTTTGCGATTAAAATTGTTTGGTAAAAATCTTCTCATTTATGCCGTTAAAATCTCAATTGATTTTTTTTACTAAAGAGAATGAAAATAACAAAAAAGTAAGTTTTTTATATTTTGGTGCTGACAAAATTTGGTTTCTTGTTTTCAAGTGATTGATTTAGTCAAGCTTTTTGATAGCAAATCAAAAAGTTCTTAATTCCGCCAACCATCGCAAATGTAGTTTTGTTCAAATTACAAGCCAATTTAGTAGGGCAAGATTCTTTCAACTAGAGCCCGTCTTTAAATTTATTTGATTCCATATTTAGTTCTATTTTGGCTTATTTTTTAATAAAATTATTCGAAATATATCCAGATATTCCTCATAATTTTATTAAAAAAGCGCTTAAAATATGCCAAAATCTAGAATCAAATAAATTTAAAGACAGGCTCTAAAGTTGTGAGATTGAATTTTAGGATTTCAGTTTTTTTTAAATAAGTTTCAATGGCGAGAGTTTAGTTTAAATCAAAAACTAATCCAAAGGTTGTGCTTCTATTTATTTGGTTGGTTATCAATTTTTTGTTGTCTTGTTTGTAGCGTCTTTGTTCAAAATTATGTCTAAGTTCAAGAGACATTTTTTCATTTAGGCGATAAACTAGACTGCTTTTTAACTGATTGTCAGCGCTTTCGTGGTCGATAAATAAATAGCCACGTTGAATTAAAGTAAGATTTTGGGTGATTTTAAAATTAGTTCGAATTGAAGGAATAAAATCAACTTTGTTGCCATAATTTTTTACGTCTTGATAACCAACACTTAGATCAAGTTCAACGCGTTCTTTGAAAAACATTCTACCCAATCCTAAAGCGGTGTGTAAGTCGTAATAATATTTTGAAAGGTCGTCGTAAATTGTGCGATGAAAAAATACGGCATAATTTTTACCGCTTTTAATTCTGGCTTTGCTGGCAATTGAAAAGTCGTAAAGCTCCGAAGTTTTTACTTGGTATTTTTTGTTTGAACCACTGCCAATATCGGAATATTTATTTTCATTTTGAAAGTTTATTTCGTGAATGAAATTTTGACTTTGGTAAAGATAACGCGAGTTTAATTCGTAGCTTTTAGAATTGTAGTCAGAGATGTGATTGCCGCCAAAAGACAGATATTTTCTAGAACTATTTGATTTGTAAAACTTTTTTGATCTAGGAGAGACTAAGGCTTCGCGATTTGATTTAGATTCAATGGCAAAGGAATCAAAACTAAATATAATCAAGCATGTTGTAGCTATATGCAGAAGAGTTCTACGGTGCATTTGGGTTTTTTGTGGTTTTTTTGCTGGCGTGATGAGCCAAAGTTTTGCTTAGAGTTTGTAAAATATTACTTTGAATTGGATGGAATATTTTGTTGAACCTCTGCTTGATCGGCTGACTGATCTTCTGATGTGCTATTTTCATCGTTCAAACTTTCTCCATTTCCTTCTTCAGAAATTGGTGCAACTGGCTCGCTAGAAAGATCTGGAAGTTCCACTTCTTCTTCTTTGGCTTCGAATAGCCAGCTAGCGTGACTTCTGACTGAATCAGAATATTTTACACCAGCAATGAATGAAAAAACTAATAGAGTTAGTGCAACAATTATCTCAATTACTTTGGTCATATTTTATTTTTTTGATGGTTGTTTAACTTAGAACTGTAAGGCTTTGCTTAATATTGACTCTCTAAAACAAAAACTAACAACGCCTTTAGTTGAAAGCAATTAAATTTTCTAAATCACCATCAGAATTGGGTTTTCAATATAGTGGCGTAGAGCTTTTAAAAACTCCGCTCCAACCGCTCCGTCAACGGCTCGATGATCTGAAGAAAGAGTTACATTCATCATTGAAGCAATTTTAATTTGACCATGTTCAACGATTGGTTTTTCAACCGAACGCGCAACCGCCAAAATGCAGCTTTGCGGCGGATTTACGATAGCGGAAAAATTATCAATACCAAACATTCCTAAATTTGAAATACTGAAAGATCCTCCCTGAAATTCTTCAGGCAAAAGTTTTCCTTCGCGGGCTTTTTTAGCTAGTTGCTTGGTTTCAAAAGAAATTGCTTTAATAGTTTTTTGATCAGCATTTTTTATAATTGGTGTAATTAGTCCGCCATCTATTGCTACGGCCATTGCAATATCAATGTTGTTGTAAATTAAAATTGCATCTTCAGTCCAAGATGAATTTGCGCTTGGAACTTTTTTTAGAGCCATTGCGGCTGCCTTAATTATCAGGTCATTAACTGAAACCTTATAAGTTGGATTTCCACTTAAATCAAGTTCGGCAGCTTCGTTTATTGCGCTTCGCAATTCTTGCAATTTGTTGATATTAAACTCGCAAGAAAGGTAAAAATGAGGAACATTTTGCTTTGACTCAAGAAGTCTGCGCGCAATTACTTTGCGGATATTGTTGTTTTTAACGGCATAAAATTCTTGCGAGTTGCGATGAATTCCAGCGTTTTTTGCCGCGCCATCATTGTTTAAAAATTGAAAAACATCTTCCTTGATAATTCTTCCTCGTGGGCCAGAACCCTTGATTTGAGAAAGTGAAACGTTTTTTTCTTTAGCAATTCTTTTTGCCAAAGGGCTGGCTTTTATTTTTTCAATTTCTGAATAAGTCTTTGATTCACTGGCTAAAATAGTGTTTTTTTCTTTGATTTGTTCTAAAGATTTTTCTTCTTCTAAGGCGGGTTTTTTTGGGGCATTTCCAACAAAACCGTCTAAAGATTTTTTGTCTTCACCATCTTCTAAAATAAGTGCAATACAAGAGTTAACAGCTACATTTTCTGTGCCTTCATTAACTAAAATTTTTCCTAAAATTCCTTCATCAACAGCTTCAACTTCCATGGTGGCTTTGTCTGTTTCAATTTCGGCAATCACTTCGCCAGCTTTAATTTTATCACCTTCTTTTTTTAGCCATTTAGCAAGATTTCCTTCTTTCATGGTTGGAGAAAGAGCGGGCATAAGAATTTGGATAGGCATTTTTTTTAGAAAAAATTTAAATTTATTGGGATTATGATATTTAGTTTGGTAAAAAAATTAGTTTTTGGGCGGCAAAAAAAAATCTAAAAGCCTTTTTAAAATTTCTTAAAAAAAACCTGATTTGCGACAACGTTTTTTAAACAGAGATTTTAAAATTAGGCTCTGATCGAATTTGATATTTCTGCCTTAATTTTTTTAATAAAAAATGTTTTTTTTCACTTCAAAACTCAACTTGTGGCTCAATTGTTTTTTTCGTGAATTAATTCGACCATAATTGATTCGCAAACCCAAACGACTTTTGGCAATAAATTATCTTTTTTGTTTTTCTTCAACTTGATTTAAGCAACATTTAAAGCATCAAAAGCTTTTGTTGCTGTTTTTGGATTGTGTTGTTTAAAACACGAATATCTGCCCCGATCTTCTAACTAAACAATAAATTCTTTTAGATTTTTGTTCGTCTATAACAAAGCCGCTTGAAACTCGAACAAATTTTGCTTGTGAAGTATGGAGTTTTTCACAAGCGTGGTGCGCCGCTAACGCGGCGTAAAAAATTAAAATATATCGAAGTCCAAAAGACTTTGGTATATGCTTAATCAAATTCGATTATCAAAGAATTTGGGTTGTTTTGAATTGCTGCGCGCCAAGCGAATCAGAGCATCTGCAATAGATTTTGTTTTAAGAAAAATCGACTTATATTTTCAAAAAACTTACTGGTTTTGCTGTTATTTTCGTGTTCAATTGATCAATACTCTTAATTTTAACACCGCCAGATTCTTTAGAATTTGTATTTTCAGATTCATTAGTTTGGGTATTAAAGAATTTCTCTATGGCTTCATTGATAATAGAGACATTATCCTGATTTAGATGATCAAAACTTTGATATGAACCCATTATAGATTTAGATTTTCTTAAAATGGGAGCAATGTCTGAACTAAGATTTTCAGCAATCGAATCTTGTTTGGAATTAATAAGTTGAATTGAATTATTGATAGATTGCGGGTCATTACTAATAAAAACATTTTTACACAAAGACCGATAAATTAAGGGATTAAGCTTTTCTATAGCATTTTGGCTAAAATTATTAGTTGTAGCTATTTTAGAGCTTATTTGTTGGGCGCAATTTTCTATATTTTGACACTGAACTAAAAGATCAGATAAACCCAAATAACGAATCGCCCCTTGATCATTTCTAAAATCAACTCCGTGCCTTAGAAGCAACCCAACTACTTTTTCATGTTCCTTATATGCCGCGACAATTAAGGCTGTAACTCCATCTTTGTTAGGTTGATTAGGATCAACACCTCTATCTAGAAGCGATTCAACTACTTTTTCATGACCTTCTTGTGCTGCCAAAATTAAGGCTGTATCTCCATATATGTTAGTTTGATTAGGATCAACACCTTCTTTATTTAGAAGCGATTCAACTATTTCTTTATGACCCTTTTGTGCCGCGATAATTAAGGCTTTTTCTCCATTTTTGTTAGGTTTATTAGAATCAACACCTTCTTTTTTTAGAAGCAACTCAACTACTTTTTCATGACCTTTTTGTGCTGCCAAAATTAAGGCTGTAACTCCATATATGTTAGTTTGATTAGGATCAACACCTTCTTTTTTTAGAAGCAACTCAACTATTTCTTTATGACCCTTTACTACCGCCCAAATTAAGGCTGTATCTCCATTGTTTTCAGCTTGATTAGGATTAGCACCTCTATCTAGAAGCAAATCAACTATTTCTTTATGACCCTGTTCTGCTGCCCAAATTAAGGCTGTATCTCCATTTCTATTAGCTTGATTAGGTTTAGCACCTCTATCTAGAAGCAAATCAACTATTTCTTTATGACCCTTTTCTGCTGCGATAATTAAGGCTGTATCTCCATTTCTGTCAGCTTGATTAAGATCTTGAACTAATTTTTTTCTAAGAATTTGGTTAACTGCCTCAAGATGGCCGTTTTGGGCAGAAACAAATAGCAAGTCTTGGTTATTTTTATGACTAAAATTTGTGATATAATTTTCTATTTCTTCTCCAATATCTGCTATTTTTATATCAGACATAGTTTGTTTTTCATCAAACGATTTTAATAAATCATCATGTAATTTTGAGCAATAACCTTGGATTATTATTTTTTGTTCATCCTTATTTTTTTCTAAAAAATCTAACACAATTTTTTCTGATCTAAGAAGAATAGGTTCTAGTGGATTGGTATATTTTTTACATCCTATCCAAAGATAGTTTAATGCTAATAGTTTTAAGGGATAATCATTAACTGAAATTTCTTCTACCGAATTTCCGATTTTATAATTGGTTTCTTCGGGGGTTTCTCCTTTGCTTTCTGTGGCTCCAACTATTTCTTCATGAGATTCATCGATTGAATATTTTTTGTAATTAGTGTTTAGTATATCAAAAATAAATTTTTTAGTGCTATCGCTTTCATATAACTTAATATTTTCGATGTTATCACTTAGAATTGGATGCTCTTTAATACCAAGCGGATAATATTGTGGTATTCGTTTATCTAGCTCAGCTTGAACCTTGCTATCAATGATGTCTACTGGCATAGAGTGTTCGTCATATGCGTAAAAACCTGCATCTTTTAGCGCATAGTCTTCTAAAGCATCTGTATATTTTCTTAAGGATTTTTTCTCTTGTGATTCAGATTTTTTATTTAATTTTTCTTCGAATAACTCTTTTTTTCTTTCGTCAAATATCGTTGCTAAGTTTAGTAAATCTTTTTTAACTATAGCTTGATTATTTGAGAATTGTTCTTGGATTTTTGTGATATAGTTGATAGAGGCTTCCCATAAATCTTGCGCTGATTTTTGTTGAATTGGCAAAAAATAATATTCATCCCCAAGACTTATATTGTTAATTGCGGAAATTAAAGATGCGTTGTGAACGTTATTTCCTTTATTTAATGGAGAAGCTAAAACTGCTGACAAATGTGCTGAAGCAGCGGCTTCATTACTAGAGTTTAGTATCATTAATATTGGACCTAAGCGAGCAGAAAAACCTCCTGAACAATTATAATCATCTTTTTCCTTCATTGGAAATTGTTGTAGAAAATGTTCTTTTCTTTCACTTGTTTCAATCTTTTCTATTTGATCAAAAAAAGTAATGACCTGCAAAACCATATCTGGAATGTCTTTGGATTCTGCACCACCGAATTTACCTATTAGATTATTTTCTAAAAAACCAATCGCAGTTAGATGGTTTTGATATAAAAAATTTTCGCTATCATCTTTTAAATTTTTAATCTTTTCAAAAAGATTTGTTATTTGGTTTTTAACTTCTTCTTTGGAAGTTTGATTATACATTTCTTTATTATCACAGCGCGCTTTCCAATAATTATAATCATCTATTAAATAGCTATCCGCTCCTACTGATCTTCGATCAAGATCTTGTTGAACGATATTTGTGATTTCGCTTAATTCAAAACCGCTATTTTTTCTTTCTAGGAGTTTTTGGTTTGCGTACGATTCGTTTGCACCTTTTACTTTTTCTTTCATATTAGAGTTTCGATTTTTTAGTTAAAAATTAAACACCTTAAAAAAACAATATTAGCATAAACAGCACCCATTTTTAATAATTACTTGTAACCAAAACACCAAAGCTGATTGAAGATGTAAGGTTTTATTTTAATTTAGATTTCAATGGGTTTTTTAAAAAAGTCTTCAAAAGAAATGGTTTCGATTTTTGTAAAGCCAAAAATTGTTTCAACGAATTCTTCGCAACTAATTAGGCTATTTTTTTGAAACATCGGCAAGTTTTCATTGACAATAATTTTTTCTACTAAAATTTTTTTGCTTTTTAAGGCTTCAACAGCGCAAAGCGTGTGACTAATTGAACCTAAATAATTGGCACTTACTAACAAAACCGGAACTTTCAATTCTTGTGCTAAGTCTAAAAAAGTTTTTTTTTGGTTAATTGGCGTCATCAAGCCGCCAGCAGACTCAATTAACAAAGTTTGGTGCAGATTTTTTGCTGATATAATTTTTTGCTGACAAAATTTTTTTACTGCCAAAAAGTTGATTTTTACGCCGTGAGTTTCTGCCGCTTTGTGCGGAGAAGCGCTTTGGGAAAAACGCCAAGGAGTTATTTGATCGAGGTTTTTTTTCGAAAATTCTAAATTAAGTGCGGTTAAAATTTTTGCTGAATCGCTGTTTTTATCATCATCGTTAAATCCGCTTGCAATTGGCTTGATTGCATTAACGGGCATTTTTTTTTGAACTAAATTTTGGCAAATTTTTTCAACTAAAAATGTTTTTCCAATATCAGTTGAAATTCCAACTACAAAAAAAATTTCTGACATTAATTCATTTTTGAGAAGCTGCCGTAAATTGGGCCAAAAACGGCGATGGTTATCCAAGCAATCATTCCGCCCATCACAATTGTTAAAGTTGGCTGAATCATTCCAACCAGCCGGTCAATTGAGTCGTTAATTTCGCGGTCGTAAAAATATTTTATGTTTTGAAGCGCGGTTTCCATGTTTCCGCTTTCTTCGCCAATTTTAAACATTCTGACCACCAAGTTTGGAAAATAACCGCTTGAAGCCAAAGCTTTTGCCAAAGATTGACCATCAGAAACTTGCTGTTTAACCGATGCGATGCTGTTTTTTATTGCTCTGTTTTTAATCACGCCACTGGCGGCTTCTAAACACTCAATAACACCAAGTCCGCTTTTAAAAGTCATAGCAAAAAACTGACAAAATTTTGCCGAGTCAATTTTGCTTATGATGCCGCCAAAAATTGGCATTTTTAATTTTAGCTTGTCAATTTTGATGGCAAGTTCGGGAGAGCGCGACAAAAACTTCAATAAAAGCCAAGTAAACGGCACAGAAAAAATAATCAAATACCAGTTATTTTTAACGAAGTCAGAAAATTTTATCAGAGAAATTGTGGTAAATGGCAAATCAAGACCTTGCGAAACTATAAAACCAGTTACCTTTGGAACTACAACCGTGGTCATCACGCCAATAACAGCAAACATCATCAAAATACCAAAACTTGGCCCAATTGTTGCCTTTCTGGTTTTTCTTTTGATGTCCATGCTCCATTTTAAGTCTTCAATAATACTGACAAAAGAGTTGGTTAAATTACCAGTTTTTTCACCCATTGTAATTAATCCCACGTGAATCGGGTTAAAAATTTTTGGATGTTTTTTCAAGCTTTCTGAAAATAAATTGCCGTTTTTGATTGAATCGTGAATTTCTTGCATCAGGTTTTTTACTCGCGGCGAATCGGCGCTTTCTCTTAAATCGCTAATCGAATCAACAATCGAAACCCCCGCTCTTTCAAGTTGCTCAAGATGAACAAATATCGAAATCAATTCTTTGTTTTTTATTCCACCAAATAACCCTAATGATTTTTGCTTTTCTTCTTTGTAAGAGATTAATTCTAAAGCTCTTGAACGTAAAATTGTTGCTAAATCTGAAGGATTTTCGGCGGAAAGTTTTGAGTTAGAATATTGACCATCTTGATCAATTGCCTTGTAGCGATAATGTTTCATTTTTTGTGAAGTTTTTTCATTTTATTTAAAATCATGTCGCGTTTTAACTTTGAAATATGATCAACAAAAGTAATGCCGTTTAAGTGATCAATTTCGTGTTGAATGCAAGTTGCAAGAATTCCTTCCATTTCTTCAACTTGTTCTTTGCCGTTGAAGTCTAAATATTTTACCGTCACTTTTTTTGGACGAATAACCTCGGAACGAGCATTTGGAAAAGACAAACAACCTTCTTTGTAAGAAGATTTTTCTTCAGAATTTTTAATAATTTCGGGATTTACAAAAAAGCGTGGATTGGTGTTTTTAACATGAAATCCGCCACAATTTTCGTGGTCGTGATAATGATCGTGATCTTCAACTTCGTAATTAATGTCGATAACCAAAATTCTCGATAAAACTCCAACTTGAACTGCCGCCAAACCAATTCCGCTTTCGGCGTACATTGTGTTTACCATGTCGCGCATAAATTGGCGCAAATTTTCGTCAATTTTTTCAACTGGCGCAGAAATTTTTTTAAGCAGCTGATTTGGCGCAATAATCAAAGGCAAAATTTTCATTTTTTAAGTAATATTTTTTTTAGAGCTTGCGGATAAATTTCATGTTCTTTTTGTAAAATTTTTGCTGCAAGAGTTTCTTTTGTTTCGTTTGGGTTTAGTGCAACTTTGGCCTGCAAAATAATTGGCCCCGAATCCATTTCTTGGCGCACAAAATGAACCGTGCAACCTGAAATTTTCGCGCCCGCTTTTATTGCGTCGCCAACGGCGTCGGCACCTTTAAATTCAGGCAAAAGCGAAGGGTGAATATTAATCAAACAATCAAACCAGCGTTCAACAAACCAAGGCGACAACAATCGCATAAAACCCGCCAAACAGATGAATTTTGCGCCAGATTTTTCAATTTCTTCGCTCACTTTTTTGTCAAAATTTTGGCGCAATTCTTCTTTGGTTTTGTTTGGAAAATTTTTTTGTGAAAAATTTTGATGTTCAATAATCGCGGTTTTAATTCCTTTTTGTTTGGCAAATTCCAATCCAGCAGCGTCAATTTTATTCGACAAAACCAGCGCAACTTCTGCCGGAAAATCAACATTTTCACAAGCCTTTACAAGAGCTTGCATGTTAGATCCGCGCCCTGAAATTAAAATTGCGATTTTGGTTTTTTTAGCCATTATTTTTTGATAACAAAAGTTTTTGCAATTTTGTCGTGCAAGCCTTGTTTATGCTTGGTAAAAGCTACAATTATGTAGCCAACATTAAAACAAAACGAGGAAAGAATCGAAGCAAAAAAACGACCTGTCGCCCTTTTTAAAGTTAGACGATCACCATATTCATCAACCACTATAATTCCCAAAACTTTTTTACCGACAGTAGCTTGCCAAGATGAAGATTGTAAGCCTGCTGAATAAATCCAAGATAGCGTCATCAAGATCACAAAAACAAAAATGTTTGAAAAAATTGAATCAGGATCAAGTTTTGAAAAAAAAGGTAATATTGCGATTAAACAGATCGGAGTAATTACAATAGCGTCAATAATATACGCCAAAAATCTTTTCCAAAAACCTATATAAATTACTGAATTTGGGTCGCGTGAAGTAGTCATATTCTTGATATTTCGATTAATATTTAAAACAGCATTGGAAAGCCCAATTTGCTCGTCTTACGAAGAACTAAATTTAAAAACAAGCCTGTATTCATCGCCAATTTGAGGCAACTGATAAAAACAAGGTTTTTTAATAGGCAATTAACCTGCGCTGAACTGGGTTTACAAACCCCGTCCACAAGTTCATTTCCTTAATTTAAGTTTAACCAAACGTGAGGACAGAATTGCAAATCCCGTCCTGCGAGGGGAAAAAATGGCGAAATTTATTTTTGCGACATTGGCAATTATTTGAACTACCAAGAAAAACTCGAAAAAATCAGCCCGTTAAAAAACATTTTAGGCATTGTTTTGCTGAATATAAAAACCCCTCACCCCAACCCTCTCCCGCAAGGGGAGAGGGAGTAGATCGAACTCGGTTTAACAATCTCTACCCCCTTTTTAGAAAGAGCAGATCGAACTCGTTTTAACTCCCTCTTGTTAGAAAGAGAACAAATCAAACTCGGTTTAACTCTCTTGTTAGAAAGAGAACAAATCAAACTCGGTTTAACTCCCTCTCTTTATTAGTGATGGAGTAAGATCGAACTCGGTTTAACTCCCTCTCCCCTTGCGGGAGAGGGTTGGGGTGAGGGGTTTTTTCCAAACCAGAATTCCTGCGCTAAAATAGTTTTTCAACCCATTTTCCACACGTTCATTTCTCAAACCTTCCTCACCATCCCAAAACCTTAATCTTTGAATCCAAATTAGCCGAAGACCATTTCCAATTCCAAGCCCTTGGTTTCTTGGCAAAATTTCAGCGAGTCGGCAATAATTTGCCAATGATTATGGCGATCGAAGATGCAATACCAATTCCAAATTGTCGGCGTGATAAAAT
>CANEUK010000011.1 GCA_947441695.1 Rickettsiales bacterium | reverse complement strand
ATCACACCCGCAAGAACTCGAAGCCGAAATTTTTCCAGTTCCAGCGGGGCAACTTAAAGTTAGGGTTCCTACGTAACCTGTTGCTGCGCAAGTTCCAGTTATGTTTGAGGCGCCATCCAAAACGCTTGATGGCGAAGAAAGACCAACAATGCTCGAAGTTGAACAATCCATTTTGCAACCATCGGCAGTTACAATTCCATTTATGCAAGATGAGCTTGCGGTGTTGCTTCTGTTTACTTTAACCGAGTATTTTTTGCCTAAATAATCTTCGGTGGCTTTTCTTTCATCGGTTTTTAGGGCGCGGGTAAAAATTGCAATTTCGCCAATTTCGCCAGTATAACCTTTGCCAATCGCAAGCGTGGCAATGTTACTTAGTTTGGTTGTGTCCGAACTTTGAGCGGCTAAAATTCCGTTTATATAAGTTTTTTTGCCATTTATTGAGTCAGAAACAAAGGTAAAAACTCTAGGCGTTTCGCCCGAACTTGAATAAGTGCTAATATTTGAGGTATAAGAATTTTCAGCTCCTTGAGAATGGTCAATTGAACCATCATTTTTATAGCCCAATAACAAATTTTGGTTGGGATTGGAATTGGAATTTGAGCTATCGCCAATAAAATAGCCTGCCGACGCGCTTTGGCGTTTTTCTAAAACCACAATTGTGTAATCGGTGTCATTTAAAAAACTGGCATCTTCGACTTTAAGATAATTAGCAGAACTTCCTAAAAACTTTACCGCGTGAATGTAATTGATGGTGTTAGAATAAATTGGGCCAGTTCCTGCGGCTACGACCGAAGATTTATTCACCGAGCTTTTTTGATCATACCACGAAGTTATAGCATCTCCGCTAGAAGATTCAGAATCTTTAAAGCTTGCTTCTAAGCTGCTTTCTAGCCACAAAACATTTCCAGTTATGCCCGCAATCGGAGAAGATTTAGTCAAACTTTGAGCAGCAGAAATCTTGGTTTTTTTTATTAAGCCATTAGCAGTCAAAATTCCGGCAACCAAAATTCCGATGATCAAAATCACCACCGCCAACTCAATTAAGCTAAATCCGCGTGGATTATCAGATAAACCAACTCTGCGGAAATTAGCAAAATTTTTATCAGATAAATCAAGCCCGCGCCGATTATCAAAATTTTTAATGTAATTGTCGTAAATCTTCTTTTGCAAAATCGACTTAATAAACAATTTTGGCATAACTAAAAAACAAATTTCAGATTTGTGGAAGTTTTGGAGCCAAATACGCGAAAAAAATCAAAAACCAATTGAGATTCTTTGAAAAAAAGATTTAGAAATTCTTGACAAAAAGCTGTCAATAAAAATTTGCTTTTTAGCTTGTTGAATCAACGTCTATTCTAATTTTGACTAGTTTGGGTATTTCGAGATTTTTCAACACATCCGCAATCAATTTTTGTAAGTTTACTTTTTTGGCAGTTTTTAGATTAACCAAAAAATGATGGCGATTTTTTAAGCGTTGAATGGCGGCGGGCGCGGGTCCAAATATTTCAATTTTATCGTCAACCGGAAAATTCTGAACTAGTTTTTTGGCAAAGTTTTTTGCCTCACTTTCTAAAAAAGAACTAACTTCTAATTTAACCAATCTTCCAAAAGGAGGTAAATCAAGGCTTTGGCGGTTTTGCAATTCAAAATCGTAAAAATCTTTTTTGTTGTTTTTGAGTATTTGTTCAAAAATAAAATTTTGCGGATTGTGCGTTTGAATCAAAACTTTTCCCGCAATTTGCCGCCTTCCGGCGCGACCAATTACTTGAGTTAAAATTTGATAAGTTTTTTCTAGGGCGCGTAGCTGCGAAGAATAAAGCAAACCATCAGCATCAACAATTCCAACCAGTGTCAAATTGCCAAAATCATGACCTTTTGCAATCATTTGGGTTCCAATAATTACATCGATTTCTTCTTTTAAAATTTGACTAACTAACTTTTCAACATCGCCAAAACCAGCTACATTATCGCTGGTGATTAAGGCAATTCTGGCTTCGGGCAAAAAATCTTTTACTTCTTCAAAAATTTTTTCTACGCCAACGCCAACCGAAATTAACCCATCTTTTTGACCGCAAAACTTGCAATCCAAAACTGCTTTTTCTTGATGACCACAATGATGACAAATCAGTTTTTGCTTGGTTTTGTGCAAAACTAAATGGAAGTCGCAATTTTGGCATTGATATTTTTTGCCACAATATTTGCACAAGCTTACGGGCGCATATCCGCGGCGATTTAAAAAAAGCAAAGTTTGTTTTTTGTTTTCTAAGTTTTTGACCATTTCATCGCGCAATTTATGCGACAAAAATTGTTGCGCTGGCATTTTTTCGCGACGCAAATCAATCAATTCAATTTCATTTTTTTGACCAAAGCTTTGGTCTAAAATAAAATGATGATATTTGCCCGAAATCGCGTTGGCATAAGTTTCGAGGCTTGGAGTTGCCGAAGACAAAATAACCAAAAAATTTTCTAATTTTGCCTTAACAATCGCCATGTCGCGGGCGTGAAAATTAAAAACATCTTCTTGTTTAAAAGAACCGTCATGTTCTTCGTCAATCACAATTAATTGCAAATTTTTGAATGGCAAAAAAAGTGCCGAACGCGCGCCAATCAAAACTTTGAGCGAACCTTGCGCCACGCCATAAAAAATTTCACGCTTTTCTTTTTGTGAAATTTTTGAGTGCCAAAGCGCTGGCTTAAAAGCAAATTGCTCTTCAAAGCGTTTTAGCAATTGGCTGGTTAAAGAAATTTCGGGCAACAAAATCAAAATTTGGGCGGACGAGTTTTGAGTTAAAATTTTGCCAATTAAAGCAAAGTAAATTTCGGTTTTGCCGCAGCCAGTGACGCCATCAAGCAAGCTTATTGAATTTTTTTCAACCTCGCAAAGCTTTTCAAAAGTTTCTTGCTGTTTTGGCGATAATTTTTTTAAAGAAAAATTTTGTGACTCAATTTTTTGCGTTAGAACTTGGACAATTTTTTTAACTTTGTTGGAATTTAAAATTCCGATAAAAGCACGAAGCACCAAACCAGAATTGGCGATATTGTAAGACGAAATTATCTCAATAAACTTTAACTGATTTTTGGTGAATTTTAGTTGAAAGTTTTTTTCTAAAATTGGCTTAATTTTTTCTTCGTTAAAATCTTCTAAAACCACAGAATCAAGCGCAAAAACCACGCCCCAAATTTGTTTTTTACCAAATTCAACCAAAACTATGTCGCCAATTTCAATGTGGCTTTGGGCTAAATAAGTAAAAGGCTTGTTTAAAGCCAAAGGTAACAAAACTTGTGCAAAAATTTTTGACATGATTAGTTGATTACGAGATTTTTTAAAATTAATTTTTTCCTACCAAATTGCTGTTCTCAAAAAAAATTCAAACAAAAAAACTTATGAAATTCTTTATTGATTCTGCCGAAATTGCCGAAATTGCCGAAATTGCCGCTTATGGATTGCTTGATGGAGTTACTACAAATCCAAGTTTAATCGCTAAATCTGGCAGAGATTTTAAAGAAGTAATTGCCGAAATTTGCAAAATTGTTTCTGGCCCCGTAAGCGCCGAAGTTGCCGCAACAGACTACGAAAACATGGTGCGCGAAGGCGAAATTTTAAGCAAAATTGCCAAAAATGTTTGTATTAAATTGCCAATGACTTTGGACGGACTCAAGGCTTGTAAATATTTTTCTAATAAAGGCGTTCAAACTAACGTGACACTTTGTTTTTCTGCCGCTCAAGCAATTTTAGCCGCCAAAGCTGGCGCCACTTTTGTTTCACCTTTTGTTGGACGCCTTGACGACATTGGACAAGACGGAATGTCTTTGATTGAAGAAATTTGCGACATTTATTCCAACTATTCTGAATTTAAAACCGAAGTTTTGGTGGCTTCAATCAGAAATCCAATTCACATCACCGCCGCCGCCAGAATTGGCGCAGATGTTGCAACAATTCCCGCTAAAGTTTTAAAACAATTAATTGAACATCCGCTAACCCAAAAAGGCTTGGAAACTTTTGTTAAAGATTGGGCTTCAACCAAACAGAAAATTTAGTTATGAAAAATCTACACAAACATCCTTTTGATGAATTGGTTAACCATGACACAAAAACTGATGATGGCTCTGTTGAAGATGGTAAAAATGAGGAAGTTGCAGAAGTTGCCCAACAAGCTCCAGCCATTGAATTATATAATCCGCGTCGCGCTCCAAATAGAGGCAATAGGAATAATTTACTCAATGACCGTTTTAGTAATTTATTCATAGGTTCTCTTTGTGCTGTTTCGATAACTGTTGGATTTTCCGTAGGGCTAACTACCGAAAATCTTATTACTAAAATTATTTCGCTTTATGTAGGTGCGTCGGTATCATTAACGGTGCTTACAGCAGCACCTCAATTAATACGTAGTGCCGCTGTTTTTTGGGGTCCAAATCGAAATGTAGCTCCTCAAAACGAAGCAAATATAGAAAATAACATTCAGCCCGAATTGCAAAACCAAGTTGAACCACAAGTAGCTCCGGTTCCTAATGATCCATTACCAAATTTAGTCAATCTGCTATCTAGAACTCTTAATTTACAAGCAAATTTTCCCGGCAATCATTGTGCTGCCATATTTAGAGCTATAGAAAGCTCCCCCAGACTTAAAGAAATAAATAACCAAGATTTGCTGGCAATCGTTAATCGCGTATTTTCAGATGGCTCATCCAACCTTGGCAACCTACAAAATGGCGACAAACCATTAACAATTGCTATAGAAGATTTTAGAAGAGAATTGGGACAACCGTTTCGTGAAGTTAATATTCCTAGTATTCCAAGTGCTAGCATAGGAAATAAAAGGGTGATTCAAGCAATTTCCTGCGCTATTATCCAAGACAAATTAAGAAATTATCAGGAAATTGATAGTCGAAATTTACCCAATCTAAATATGGATGAATTCAAAGATAACTGCAAAGAGCTCAATCAAAACATAGTCGATTCTTTACCAGTTGCAGAACGAGCCTTGTTTGCTGCTAATGTTTCAATAATGATCGAAGATTTATTAGATAATGGAAGCGTAGATGCTTCGGTAAGGCGGTTGACGCCTAATCAAGTAAACGTCTCGACAATTGGAATAAGACCAGGATCTTTCACAGCCCTGTCGTCAACAGAAAGAACTGAAAATAGTCGGGGATGACAAAAAAATCTAAAATTTTTGGCTATCAAACCAACATTGGGTGGTACGACATCAAAACCAAAATCAAAGCTTTGTTGCGTAAGTTAACTTATTCTTGGCTGTTTCAAGAAATTTTGTGTTTGATTTTTTTGTCTTACATGCGCTTGGTTTATTACAGTAGCAAAAAAAAATTTATTAACGAAGAAATTGCGCTAGAGGCGGCAAAAAATAATCAACCTTTAATTGTGTGTTTTTGGCATAATCGCCTGATGATGATTCCATTTATTACAATCAGAATAAAAAAAATTTATCCAAACTACAATTTTGCCACCTTGTCTTCGCGCCATGGCGATGGTCAATTTGTGGGCAAAATAATGGAAAAATTGGGGTTAATATCAATTTTAGGATCATCTAAATCTGGTCGAAAATCTTCACGAGGCATTGATTTTGCTGGATTTAAAAAAATTTTTAAAGTCTTAGAAAAAGGATATTCTTTAGGAATTACGCCAGATGGACCGCGTGGGCCAAATCAAAAAATTAACGGCGAAATAGTTAATATTGCTCGCATTTCTGGCGCAGGAATTTTTCCAATATCTTGCTCATCTTCGCGTTTTAAAAAATTAAAAACTTGGGATAATTTTAACTTGCCTTTGCCATTTTCAACTTTGTGTTTTTATTTTGACGAAATGCCAATTTATGTTTCGCGCGAAGCTTCAAAAGACGAAGTAGAAAAAATCAAAATTAAAGTTGAAGAAAGGTTAAATTTGGTTCAAGAAAAGTCTTTTGAGATTGCGAAAAATTGAAAGGTGGCAAGAAAAAATGGCTAAAATCGGGCTTCTTTAATTGAGTTTTGATATAGTAAAAACTAATCACGAACCAGAATTTAAATAAAATTATTAAGAAAGAAAAACTCTTGCAAAAAACCAATTGGCTCATAGGTTGCGCACCTCTTTTGTTTTTGGTCTTTTTAAAAAATCAAACAATTGCTATTTGGGATCATAGCTCAGTTGGTTAGAGCAGGATGCTCATAACGTCTTGGTCGTAGGTTCGAGTCCTACTGATCCCACCAAAGATTTGGTTTTTGTGTTGTGTGTTTTGCTTTTTTTAAATTCTTCGCAGCTTGCTTAAAATTTTAAAAATCTATCATCTTTCGCAAAATCAAAATCTTTTAAAAAATTTCGGCGTCTGGTCGATAATAATTGCCGCGTTCTGTAAATTGAGCGCGGTATCTAGTTTTTAGGTTAAGGCTTTCTACCTACTAAACTGAGCTTACTTAATTTTAATTTGAAAAACGATATGCCAAAAATGAAAACAAACAGCGGTGCCAAGAAGAGATTCAAGGTAACCGGCACCGGAAAAATTGTTCACAAACAAGCTGGAAAAAGACACAATCTAGGCAAAAAAAGCCAAACCAGAATCAGAAACTTACGCAAAGGAGCCGTTCTTTCCGAAGGTCATTCAGCAAGTATTTTGAAATACAAAATGCCCTATAATCGCTAATAAAATCAAACTTAATTTCTAATCTTAAATTTAATCAGAATACTTTATCGCCAAGCCTTAAGCTAGGTTTCATAAGATAAAAAATGTTAAAATAATTTTTTGGAGAAAATCAATGAGTCGTGTAAAAAGAGGTGTCACAAAAAAAGCTAGACACAAAAAAATCATCAAAATGGCCAAGGGTTATCGTGGTCGCGCCAAAAATTGTTATAGAATTGCAATTCAAAAAGTTGAAAAAGCTTTGCGTTATGCTTATCGCGATCGCAGAAATAAAAAACGCGACTTCCGCGCTCTTTGGATTCAACGCATAAACGCAGCGGTTAGAGAACATGGAATGATCTATTCCAAATTTATCAGCGCCTTAAAAACAGCTAAAATTGATCTCGATCGAAAAGTTCTATCTGATCTTGCCACTCGAGAACCAGAAACTTTTGCTAGAATTGTTGAAAAAGCTAAAAACTCATTGAGTGCTTAAAACATTTTTAAAAAGGCGAATTTTTTTCGCCTTTTTACAACAAACATTAAACGCTTTCAAAAATGCGTCTTTACAACGCTTTAATAAAAAGAAATTCAGAAGAAAAAATTGAAGATGTAATTCTTTTGAAAGAAGGATTCTCTTTTTTTGCGTTTTGTTTTGGACCTTTTTGGTTTTTGAGCCACAAAATGTGGAATGAATTTTTTGTTCTAATTGCTTTGAACATAAGCTTCGCCTTCTTTGCGAATGACTTTTTTAGATCTAATAAAATTTTGCTAGAAATCTTATTTTCTTTCATGATTGCCATTAATGCAAATTACTGGTTTGGCGAACATCTTAGAAAAAAAAACTATCAATTTGTTGGTCTAATTTTTGGAAGTAGTAAATCTAACGCCCAATTACGATTCGCTCAAAACTTTTCACCAAACTCACAAAATAACATCAATGAATTTGGCGACGCTATTTTAGATCCAAAGCTTTATCGCCAAACAATGAAATTAAAAAAACAAACTGGTCTCGATTAGAGCATGAAAACAGTAGTTATTGATTACGGCGCTGGAAATGTTGAATCTGTTTTTAACGCCCTTTCTTCGCTTCAAAATGACAATGAAATCTTAATTTCAAACAATCCCAAACAAATCCAATTAGCCGATTATCTAGTTCTTCCTGGAGTTGGTGATTTTAGCGATTGTATGAATGGTTTGAAATCGGTTGAAGGGCTTTTGTCTGAACTAAAAAAGCAAGTTTTGGTTAAAAAAAAACCCTTTCTTGGTATTTGTGTTGGTATGCAAGTTTTGGCTTCAATTGGTTTTGAAAATGGCGAACATCGGGGTTTAGATTTTATTAATGGGCGCGTCGAAAAAATTACAACAAAGCAAAATCTTAAAATTCCTCACATGGGCTGGAATGAAATCTCTATCAAAAATCAAAAACATTCGGTTTTAAAAGACTTAAAAGATGGCGAACATTTTTATTTTGCCAATTCTTATCATTTTATTTGCCAAAACCAAAATAACATTTTGGTTCAAGTTGAATATGGCGATAAAATGAATGCCATCATTGTTAAAGAAAATATTCTAGGCGTGCAATTTCATCCCGAAAAAAGCGGAAAATCTGGATTATTATTTTTAAAAAATTTTCTTAATTGGCGGGAATATACCCAAAATGTTTGATTATAGAGCTCTTGACGCACATCAATTAAAAACACTTTTTTTACAACAAATAACTTAAAAATTTATGTCTGATAACATACTAGAAAAAATTCAAAAAATTGTCTCCGAAAACGAAGCGGTGCTTTTCATGAAAGGAACCAAAGATTTTCCGCAATGCGGGTTTTCAGCTGCCGTTTCTCACGTTTTAAGCAATCTTGGCGTGAAGTTTTTAGATATTGATGTGTTGCGTGATGCCGAAATTCGCCAAGGAATCAAAGATTTTTCCGACTGGCCAACCATTCCCCAACTTTATATCAAGGGCGAATTTATTGGCGGTTGCGACATAATAAAAGAAATGTTTCAATCTGGCGAGTTGCAAGAGTTGCTCAAAGATAAAAAAATTATTTAAATCATGTCTAGTTTTGCTATCGAAATTTCCAATCTTAACAAAACCTACAAAAAATCCAAAAAAGCACCAGAAAAAATCGCACTAAAATCAATCAATTTACAAATTAAAAAAGGATCGTTTTTTGGTCTTTTAGGTCCAAATGGTGCTGGAAAATCTACCATCATAAACATTCTTGCTGGTTTGGTTAATAAAACAGCGGGAGAAGTAAAAATTGGCGGTATTGATGTTGATCAAAACCAAAAGGCAGCCAAATTTAAAATTGGTATTGTGCCGCAAGAATTGGTAATTGATCCGTTCTTTAACGTGCGCGAAACATTAGAAATTTATGCGGGATATTACGGAATCAAAAAATCCGATCGCAGAACCGATGAAATAATTGAAGCCTTAGGTCTAAAAGAAAAATCCAGCTCAACGCCACGAAGCCTTTCTGGCGGAATGCGTAGAAGGCTTTTGGTTGCCAAAGCTTTGGTGCATAATCCTGAAATTTTGGTTCTCGACGAGCCAACTGCTGGCGTTGATGTTGAGTTGCGCAACCAATTGTGGAATTATGTCAAAAAATTAAACCAAGCTGGAACCACAATTTTATTGACGACGCACTATCTCGAAGAAGCTGAAGAATTATGCGACGAAATTGCTATTATCAATCACGGTCAAGTAATTGCTTGCGACAAAAAAGAAAATTTAATGAATCTGCTTTCAAGCAAAGAACTAATAATCACAAGCTTTGGCGAGTTTGAGTCAAAAATCACAAGCTTGTTTGACAACGCCCAAGTTAAACTTTTAAGTTCTGACAAACTTTCAATCACTTATGATCCGCAAAAAATTGAGGTGAAAAAAATTCTTGAAATTATCGCCAACAACCAAGTTCAAATTAAAGACATTTCAACCAAGCAACCTGATTTAGAAGAAATTTTTAAGCATCTAATTAAGGCGCAAAAATAAATGAAAAATCTCATCAGCATAGACCAAATAAGCCTTCAAGATGTTAGTGAAATTCACAAATTAGCACAAAAATACTTTAAAAATTCTGCGCCATTTAACCAAGTTTTGGCAAATAAAATTTTGCTCAATTTCTTTTTTGAAAATTCTACTCGCACACGCACTTCTTTTGAGATTGCCGCCAAACGCTTGGGGGCAAAAGTTGTTAATATCGACATCTCGCTTTCTTCGCTAAAAAAAGGCGAATCAATTATCGACACCGCCAAAACAATTAACGCCATGAAACCAGATTTTGTGGCTATTCGCCATAATTCTAGCGGCATTGTGGAGCAATTAAAAAGTCATATTTCTGCCGCTCTAATTAATGCTGGCGATGGCACCAACGAACATCCAAGCCAAGCTTTGCTTGATTCTTTCGTGATTTTACAACACAAAAAAAACTTACAAAACTTAAAAATTGCCATTTGCGGAGATGTTTTACACTCAAGAGTGGCGCGCTCAAACATTAAATTGCTAACAAAACTTGGTGCTAAAATTCGTGTAATTACGCCAGCAACCCTAATCACGCATGATTACAAAAATTGGCTAAAAGAAAACTGGAATGTTGAGGTTTTTGAATCGCTTGAACTAGGAATTGAAAATGTAGACGTGATTATGGTGTTGCGCATTCAGCAAGAGCGCATGATTGGTTGCTACATCCCGTCTTTAGCAGAATATTTTAAGCTATTTGGACTTAATCACGAAAAACTAAGCGCCGCTAAGTCTGACGTTTTGGTTTTGCATCCAGGACCAATAAATCGCGAGGTAGAAATTTCGTCTGCTTTGGCCGATGACAAAAATTTTAGTTTAATTTTAGATCAAGTTGAGGCGGGAGTTGCAGTTCGCCAAGCCATTTTAGAAATTTTGGCAACTCAATCAGACTAAAACTTTAGTTGAATTGCTCTTGCAACTACTAAATCGCTGCATCCGCAACAGATTTTTGGTTTTTGTTGAAATCGAGATCTTCAATCGAGTTTTGGTATATTCACAAACTCAATCATAACCTGCCCAATTCCAACGGTTTCGCCCTCAACAAATTTGATTTTACCAATTTTAACATCGTGATCGGTGCGAATTGAGTTTTCCATTTTCATTGCTTCAATCAAAACCAGTTCTTGTCCTGCTTTTACTTCTTCGCCTTCCACAACTTTAAATCGCACAATTTTGCCAGTGATTGGCGAAGTTAAATTTATAGGTTTGGCATTTTTTTGAATTTTTGGCATAAATTTCGACAATTCGGCAATACGCGGTGAATATACGCTAACAAAGGCATCAAACCCAGAATATTGCATCAAATAGTTTCCGGTGTTGTTGTTTTCGCGAATTTTAACTCCAACATTTTTTTCATTTATTGTGGCGCGAAACAGTTTTTCGCCGTTATTCCACGAGCTGTTCAAAACAATTTCACGATGGTCGCATTCAAGCCTTAAGTCGTTGGCAGATTTTTCTAATAAATTCACCAGATAAGATTTTTCGTCAATCATCACCACCCAGCGTTCTGAAATTTGTTTTTCGCGGTTTCTCAATTGTCCGGTCATATGAGCGTTGCGCTCGTAGTTTTTCAAAAAAACCTGCATCGCAGAAGCGATAAAAACTTCTTCTGATTCAGAATCAAGTTCGCTACCCGAAAATCCTTTAGGAAATTCTTCTTTGATAAAGCTGGTTGAAATATTTCCGCTAACAAAACGATCATTTTTCATGATGGTTTCAAGAAAGCTAATATTGTGCGACACGCCGCCAATTGCAAAGCTGCCCAAAGCGTGGCGCATATGTTCAATTGCTTCAAGACGGTTTTGACCGTAAGAGCAAAGTTTGGCAATCATGGCGTCGTAAAACATACTTACTTCGCCACCTTCATAAATTCCAGAATCAACGCGCACATTTTCACTTTTTTGTGGCTCGATATAAAGGTTAATTCGACCGCTCGAAGGCAAAAATCCGCGCGACGGATCTTCGGCGTATATGCGCGATTCCATCGCCCAGCCATTTAGTTTTATGTCTTCTTGTTTGAATGGCAGATTTTTGCCCAAAGCAATTTTTATCATCAACTCAACAATATCTAAGCCAGTGATTAATTCGGTAACTGGATGTTCAACTTGCAAGCGGGTGTTCATTTCGAGGAAGTAAAAATTGCGATTTTTATCCACGATATATTCAATAGTTCCGGCAGAAAAATATTTAACTTTGGCGCCCAAAGCTTTTGATTGTTCATACATTTTTTGACGCGTAGATTCGTCTAAAAACGGACTTGGCGCTTCTTCAATTACTTTTTGGTTGTTGCGCTGAATTGAACATTCTCTTTCGCCCAAACAAACCGCGTTTCCTTGTTTGTCGGCAATTAATTGAATTTCGATATGGCGCGGATTTTCGATAAATTTTTCGATAAAAATGCGATCATCCGAAAAGCTGTTGCGCGCTTCGTTTGAAGCCGAAGAAAAAGCGTCTTTCATTTCTTCTTCTTTCCAAACAATTCTCATGCCTTTGCCGCCCCCGCCAGCCGAAGCTTTAACCATAACCGGAAAGCCAATTTTTTTGGCAATTTCGGCAGCTTCAACATCGTTTTTTACAATTCCCATGTGTCCGGGAACCGTGCTAACGCCAGCTTCGATTGCCAATTTTTTTGATTGAATTTTGTCTCCCATCATTTCAATCGAATAAACCGAAGGTCCCACAAAAATCACGCCAGCTTTTTGCAACTCGTTGGCAAAATTTCGATTTTCTGACAAAAATCCGTAGCCGGGATGAACCATAGTTGCGCCAGTTTTTTTGACTGCTGCCAAAATTTTTTCAACATTCAAATAACTTTGCGAAGAAGGCGAATGGCCAATATTTACAGCCTCGTCAGCCATTTGCACAAAAAGTGAATTGGTGTCGGCGTCGGAATAAACTGCCACGGTTTTAATGCCCATTTTGCGGCAAGTTTTAATGATTCGACAAGCAATTTCACCGCGATTGGCAATAAGTAATTTATGCATTTGATTTGGTAGTTTGTGAAATTTAAAAAGCGTCAGTTCAAAGTTTTAATCAGCAAGAATGCGCGGGTTTTTGAAGCTAAAAACTAAAGTCAAAAAATCAAACTAAAACTCATGAAATTACTTAGTTACATTAGACTGACTCGCCTTAATCAACCAACCGGAATTTGGCTGCTATTTTTGCCTTGTTTATTTGGTATTTTTTTGGCGTTAAAAAAACTGCCCCAAAGCAATTTTGGCGAATATTTGCCGACAATATTTTTATTTTTTGCGGGATCGGTTTTAATGCGCTGCGCTGGCTGCGTTATTAACGATTTGTTTGATGAAAAATTTGATGAAAAAGTTGAACGCACCAAAACTCGTCCAATAGCTTTGAAAGAAATTTCGCGCTTTCAAGCCTTGATTTTGGCTGGTTTTCTGCTTTTTTTAGCGTTGTTAATTTTGTTGCAGTTCAATTTTTTGACAATTTTAAGTGGTTTTTTGGCGTTGTTTTTGGTGATAGCTTATCCGTTGATGAAGAGATTTACTTATTATCCGCAAATTTTTTTAGGACTTACTTTTAACTTTGGAATTTTGATGAGCAGTTTGGCAATTCTTGAGCGAATTACCCTAGAAAGCTTAATTCTCTATTTTTTTGCCACAATTTGGACGGTGATTTATGACACTATTTACGCTTATCAAGACATTGTCGACGATCTAAAAATTGGGGTTAAATCAACCGCCATAAAATTTAAAAATAACCCAAAAAAAATCCTAATTTTTTTAAATTTTATAATGTTTTTTAGCCTTATTTTGCTTGGTTATTTTGCCAATTTTAAATCAGAATTTTTTTTGGCAACTTTGGTAGCCAATCTTTTTTTAAATCAAAAAATCAAGCAATGCGATTTTTCCAATCCACAAAATTGTTTGAAAGTTTTTAAGTCTAATATTTGGTTTGGATTGATAATTTTAACCGCAATTATTTTGGCATAATGAAAGTTGGTTTGCTTGGCGGAAGCTTTAATCCACCGCATCAAGGACATTTACATATCAGTCAAATTGCCATAAAAAAATTGGGCTTAAATCAAGTTTGGTGGATTCCGACCGCGCATAATCCGTTTAAAGAAAAATCAATTTATGATTCCTACGAAAATCGCGTGCAAAAATGCGAAAAATTAACCCAAAATTTAATAAAAATTCGCGTTAAAAAATTTGACGAAATTTATACCAACCTTTTAGTTTCTAAGCTTCAAGCCCGCTATAAAAATATTGAATTTTTTTGGTTGATGGGCGCAGATAATTTAGAAAAATTTCATCAATGGGAAAATTTCAAAAAAATAATTCAACAAATTCCTTTGATGATTTTTTCACGTGAAAAAATTTTACAAAAAATCAAAAAAACCAAAGCTTGGAAATTTATTAAAATTTCTAAGTACAAAATTTTTTACACCAAAAATTTAGACATTTCTTCAACTCAAATCAGAAAAAATCTTTGTGAATAGTTATATTATGGCGCCGTCGCAAATTCGCTTTTGTAAAAATTTTTTAGGCAGTTCATTTTTTGACGACGCAGTGGATAAAGATATCCATGAGGAGACAAAAAATGAACTAACAACAAAATTTGAAGCGAAAGTTAGGATTTGTGATGGCGCCATTGTCGACAGCCATTGCCACCTTGATTTGCTTGAAGAACAAGGTTTTAACATTGAAGAAATAATCGAAAATTCTCTAAAAAATAATGTAAAAATTTTGCAAACAATTTGCACAAAAGTGACCGAAATTGACAAAATTTTGAGCTATACCAAAAACCACGATTTTATTTACGCATCGCTTGGAATTCACCCTTGCAACGTTGCCAGTCAGCCAAAAACAAGTTCCAAAGATCTGATAAAAATTTGTCAGGCTAATCCAAAAATTATTGGAATTGGCGAAACTGGCTTAGATTATTTTCACGATAAATCGACAATCGACTTGCAAAAAACCAGCTTTTTAGAACATATCAAAACATCGCAAAAAATTGGTTTGCCCTTGATAATTCATAGTCGAAACGCCGATTTAGACATGATGGAAATTTTAGAAAACGAACAAAAAAACTCTAATTTTCCAGCTCTTTTACATTGCTTTTCTAGCTCAAAAGAACTTGCCAAAAAGGCGTTAGATTTGGGCATTTACATTTCAATTTCGGGTATTGTCACTTTTAAAAACGCCACAGAATTGCAAGAAATTGTCAAATATTTGCCGCTAGAATTTTTGTTGGTCGAAACCGATTCGCCTTATTTGGCACCAATTCCTCATCGCGGCAAAACTAATCAGCCAGCTTTCACGCGCCACGTAGTTGAATTTATCGCTCAATTAAAAGGCTTAGAAATCGAAGAAGTCGCCCAAAAAACCACCCAAAATTTTCTAAAAATTTTTAAGCTTTAAAACCCGATCGCTGCGCTCGCAAGTGCTTGTTCCAGCTTGACCGCAAATTCCCGCCGCCTAGTTTTCAAATCGTCATCAGCGGCAGAACCTGAGTGTTCCAGCTTGACCGCAAATTCCCGCCGCCTAGTTTGAGATATTGAAAAACCAACTGAAGATGCTGGTTCCAGCTTGACCGCAAATTCCCGCCGCCTAGTTTACTCCAGCGTTAAGCGTGTAGCCACGCTAAGTTCCAGCTTGACCGCAAATTCCCGCCGCCTAGTTTCTATTTTGCCAAAATCAGACACTCTTGTTTGTTCCAGCTTGACCGCAAATTCCCGCCGCCTAGTTTCTGGCTTAACAAAGATTGAGTTGCAAGTTCGTTCCAGCTTGACCGCAAATTCCCGCCGCCTAGTTTTTGTAAATTTACAATTGTTCGGCATTGGCTGTTCCAGCTTGACCGCAAATTCCCGCCGCCTAGTTTACAAAGATGTTTCGGAGTATAGAAGCCTT
>CANEUK010000010.1 GCA_947441695.1 Rickettsiales bacterium | reverse complement strand
TGGAATCAATTGAAGATTTGTGGCAAAAATCAATTGAAGATAACGACTTTAAAAAAACCAAAAATCTATTGCGAAGCAATTCAACATTTACCAAATTCAAACTTGGTTTGAATTTGATTTAGAATTAACTAACTCAAAACGTCGCGCATCGAGTAAAATCCAACTTCTTTTGCGCTTCCCCAAATTGCTGCTCGAATTGCGCCTTTGGCAAAAATGTCGCGATTTGAGGCTTTGTGAGTAAGTTCGATGCGCTCGCCATCGCCCGCAAAAATTACGCTGTGATCGCCAATTACATCGCCGCCGCGCAAAGCAGCAAAACCAATTTCGCCCTTTTTGCGCGCCGATTCTTTTCCAACTCGCGCCATATTTGCGATTTGTTGTAAGTCAGATCCGCGACCCGCCGCAACCGCCGCGCCCAAAGACAACGCGGTTCCAGAAGGTGCATCAACTTTGTTTTTGTGGTGCATTTCAACAATTTCTACATCAAAATCATCATGCAAAGTATGAGCAACTTTTTGCGCTAAATTCATCAATAAATTCACGCCCAAAGACATATTTGAAGACCAAATAATCACCGTTTCTGAAGCGTAGGAAGCAAATTTTTGTTTTTCATGCTCCAAAAATCCGGTGGTTCCGCAAACCAAAATTTTTTTATTTTCAGCGCATTTTTGGGCAATTTCTAAGCTTAAATTTGGCGACGAAAAATCAATTATTGCGTCGCAATTTTGAACAAAATCATCAAGGTTTGAAGTTAAGTTTTTGCCGTTTTTTTCGAAGCCTAAAAATTCACCCAAATCTTGATTAACAAACTCTGAATTTGCTCTTACCAAGCAGCTTTCAAGATCAACAAACTCGTGTTGAAAAGCCAATTTTGCAATGGTTTCTCCCATGCGACCAGTAACTCCAGTGACGCCTATTTTCATAAAAATTTAATATTTATTTAAGACAAATTTTCGAACAATGATAATTAAAATACGAATTAGCCCATCACTTCTAATTTTAATCAATCGACTTTTTGGTTTTTTTAAAAACGCCAAACAAAATCACACTGGCAATTGTGATAATTCCAAAAATATTTGGCAGCAAAATACTCCATTCATTTCCCATTAAAAACAGCGTGCGCATTGCGCTAATCAAATATTTTGCTGGCACAATTTTGGTAATAAATTGCATGATTTTTGGCATTGAATCAATTTCGTAAACCAAGCCCGAAAGCATAATTGTTGGAACCATCGAAACCAAAATAGCACCTTGCGAAGCTACAAATTGGCTTTTAGAAGCGGTAGAAATCAACAAACCAAGCGCGCAAGTTAATATTAAATAAAGCGCGCCAATTGCCCCAAATAAAAGCAGCGAGCCTTTAAAAGGCGTGCCAAAAAAAATCATCACGCAAGCAAAACTAATAAAAAAAGAGCAAATCCCCAAAAGCAAATAAGGCAAAATTTTGCTCAAAATCATTTCAAAAATTGTCACAGGCGTGGCAATCAAATATTCCATACTTCCGCGCTCCCAATCACGCGCCACAACCAAAGCCGTCAATAAAGTTCCGGCAATTGAAAGCACAAAACCAATCGATCCAATATTAAGAAGATGATCGGCTTTGAGCGATTCATTATACCAAAATCGTTCCTCAATTTTGATTAAGGGTTTTGTTTTGATTCCTTTTTTAGAATTTAAATTCGCGGCGTATAAATCTAAAATTGCATTCACGTAAGAATTGGCAAAAGCGGCGGTGTTTGGTTCGGAAGCGTCGTTAATCAAATAAATTTGGGCAATTTTTTCTTTGATAAGTTTTTTGTTGAAGTTGTTTGGAATTATCACAATCGCGCCAATTTTTTGCGCCAACAAATCGTTTTCGAGCAGTTTTTGGCTGCGGGTAATTTTTTTAACCTCAACAAATTTTGAAGCACTAAAAAAGCCAACCAATTCAGAACTAGCAACGCTTTGCGCGTCTTCAATAGCAATACCAATTTTTATTTTATTGGTGTCGATTGAAATTCCGTAGCCAAAAATAAAGGTTAAAAAAGCTGGCAAAACAAAGGCAATAAGTAGCGCGCTTTTGTCGCGTTTAATTTGTAAAAATTCTTTTTTTAAAAGTGCTTTTAAGCGAATCATTTTTTTAAGAAACCTCGCCTAAATCGTGGTTTTCAATTGCTTTGGCAAATACGTCTTGAAAAGTTGGGTCGTCAAATTTTTCACCTCGAAGCCTTTCTTTTAAGGCTTGCGGACTATCTTCGGCAATTTTTAAACCTTTGTAAATAATTGCCACTTTGTCGCAATATTCGGCTTCGTCCATAAAATGCGTGGTTGCCATAATTGTGACCCCTTTTTGCGCCAGCGCGTTGATATGAAACCAAAATTCGCGCCGCGTTGCGGGGTCGACGCCGCTGGTTGGTTCGTCTAAAAACAAAACTTCGGGCTTGTGCAAAAGTGCGCAACCAAGCGCCAAACGCTGTTTAATTCCAAGTGGCAATTGATTTGCGTTGGTTTTGATAAAATTTTTTAAGTCTAAACTTTCGATAATTTCTTCAGACGATATTTTTGAATTTGCGTTTGAAAGCCCATAAATTCCGCTAAAAAATTTTAGGTTTTGCGCCACGCTCAATTCGCCATAAAGCGAAAATTTTTGCGCCATATATCCAATTTTTTGACGCGCTTCGTCGGCAGAATCAAGCAAACTAATTCCAGAAACTTTTGCGGTTCCCAAGCTTGGTTTTAAAAGGCCGCACAACATTTTGAAAGTTGTAGATTTTCCTGCGCCATTTGGGCCCAAAAGTCCAAAAATTTTGCCAGATTCAATTTGAAAATTAACGTTGTTGGTTGCGATAAAATCGCCAAATTTTTTGGTAAGATTTTTAGCTTCGATAACAATTTTTTCTTGCGAAACTAAATCAATTGGCGCGCTGGCAACAGATTTTTGGTTTTTGTCAAAGTTAGAATTTTCAATTGGTTTTGTTGGGTAACGTGCCGCCAAAGCAGAATTGGCGGGAAGTTTGAGATTTAGGTTTTCTAAAAACGAATCTTCAATGGTTGCGGGCGTTGGAGTTATTTTGTAATTTTGGTCAAAATTTTTGAGATGATTATTTTTGCTCAAAATTCTGATTTTGTTTCCCTGCAAAACCGCGTCAATTATGTGCTGGTTTTGCAAAACGTTGCTTAGATTATCGCGGCGATTTGAACTAGAATTTTTTGTTTCTAGCAAAAAAGTTCTGCCGTCAGTTTGGGCGATAAAATCTTGCGGCGCGCCAAAAAAAACTTGTTTTCCATCGTTGAGCAAAAGCACTTTATTGGCGTGTTTTGCTTCGTCTAAATAAGTTGTCGACCACACAACTGCGGCACCAAAATCGGTGCTTAAATTTTTTACAATCGAAATTAAATCTTGGCGCGAAATTGGATCAACGCCAACGCTCACTTCGTCAAGCAACAAAATTTTGGGGCGCGCAATTAGCGTGCAAGCCAAGGATAATTTTTGTTTCATGCCGCCCGAAAGTTTTCCTGCAAAACGCGCCGCAAAATCTTTTAAATTGGTTGCTTGAAGCAATTGGCTGATTCGCAATTTTTTTTCTGACGCCAAAACGCCTCGCAAATCGGCGTAAAGATCAAGATTTTCTAGCACGCTCAAATCTTCGTAAAGCCCAAATTTTTGGGGCATGTAGCTAATCAAATGTTGAACCAAAGAAATTTCTTGCGGCATTTTTTTGTTTAAAATTTTCACTTCTCCCGCGTCAAAACCAAGAACAGAAGCCAAAATTCTAAGCAAAGTGGTTTTGCCCGAGGCGTCGGCGCCAATTACGCAAAAAAAATCGCCAGCTTCAACTTTAAAATTGATATTATCTAAAGCCTTGGCTGGCGAGTTTTTAAAAGTTTTTTGTAAGTTTTTTACCTCGATCATATTTTAATCAAAATTGTCACCGGCATTCCTTGTTTTAATTTTGAGTCAGAATTTTTTACCTCAATTCTAAGGCGATAAACCAAGCTGGTTCTAAGCGAAGAGGTTTCAACCGATTTTGGCGTGAATTCGGCTTTTGGCGAAATAAATCCAATTTGTCCGTCATATTGATTATTGCCGTCGGTTTTAATTTTTACCGCGAGGCCGCTAGAAATTTTGCCTAAATCTTCTTCATCAACATAGGCGCGAACATAAGCCTGATTGGTTAAAGACAATTCATAAACGCTTTGGCTTTGCGACAACATCGAGCCAATTTCAAAAGCGCGAGTCATTACAAAAGCGTCTGATGGCGCGCGCAGTTTGGTGTCGTCAAACGCTCTTTGCGCAATTTTTACTCTGATTTTTTGCGATTCGCTTTGCGCTTTTAGTTCGTTTAAAGCGAATTTTTCATTGTCAAATTCTTGTTTTGAAGCCGAGTCGTTTTCGAAAAGCTCTTTGATGCGAGCAAACTTTTTTTCAGAGTTTTCGAGTTGCGCCTTGGTGGCTTCTAAATTTGCCTTAGCCAGTTCAAGATCGTTTTCAAAAGTATCGCTTTCGAGTTCTGCCAGCAAATCGCCTTTTTTTACCAAATCGCCTTCGTCAAAAAATAAACTCTTTAAGCGACCAGAAACCCGAAACGACGCGCTAACTTCTTTGATGTCAACATTTCCGTAAAGCGTGATTTGGTGTTTTGATTTTTCGCGGTAATAAAAAAATTGTGCGGCGTAAAGTAGCACAAATATTAGAGCCAGCGGCAAAAAGATTTTTAAAATTTTTGGTTTCACAGATGTTTAAGAATTTATTTTAAGGCGCGGTTGGTTAAGGGTATAAATTAGTTAACTTTTTATTTTTTTATCCACTCGATTTTATCTTTTTTAAAAGTCATTTCATAGCCTTCAAATCCGCCGCCAATGGCTTTGTGTAAGGCAATTAAATTGTCTAAACTTTGCGATTTTTTTTGTAAAAACTGATTTTGCAAATTTAGCGAAGAAATTTGAGTTGCAAAAAGTTGTTCGCTGTTAATCGCGCCCAAGCGTTTTTTGTTTTGATTAATTTTAAAAATGTTGTTGCTGGCTTGAGATTGTTGGTTTGCGGCGTTTTCAATTTGAAGAGAATTTATGTAGCGAACCAATTGAGATTCGCATTCTTCTAAAGCTTGCAAAACGGTTTTTTCGTAATTTAGAACCGCAATTTTAGCCTTGGTTTTGCTGATTTTATATTCGGCAATTAGCCTGCCGCTTTGAAAAATTGGCACCGAAACAAAGCCGCGAATGTCTTTTACATTGGCACCATCTTTAAAAATATCGCCCAAATTTTTGGCACCGCCGCCAATTGTGGCGGTTAAATTAAAGCTTGGAAAAAATTCTTTAAATTGAGCTTTTTTGTCAAAAACCGCCGCGTCAATTTCGTATTCAGCGGCAATAATATCGCCTCTTCGACGCAAAATATCTGACTTTAATCCAACGGGCACAACGCCAGAATCGTAATTTAAAATTTGGCTAGAATCAGAATTTTGCAAAATTTCTATAATTTTTTCAGGAGTTTCGCCAATTAAAACCGCCAATTTAAAACTCAAAACTTTGGCTTGAGTTTCGAGTTCAACTAATTGAATCAAAGCAGAATTGGCGTTGATTTGGGCGTTGTGAGTTTCGATTTTTGAAACGGTGCCGTTTTTTTCTTTTTGCGCGACAATGTCCAAAATTTTTTGACGCAGCAAAATTATCTGACGCAAGTTAGAAATTTGTTTTTTGGTTGTTTGCAATTCAACGTAGTTGCGCGCAATTTCGCTTGAAACGCGCAAACTCAAGATTTTGTAAAGTTGAATTTCTTTTAAAAAACGCAGTTTTCCACCGCGAACTCGATCTAAATTTTTGCCAAATAAATCTAGTTCCCAAGCCGCGTCAAAACTCGATTGATAAATGTCATAAGCCACGCCATTTGCCCCAAAAGCTGGCGAAGAAAATCTTTGTCGCCCCAATTTTAAAGAAGCCGACGGCAAAATTGACGAAATTTGAATATTGTTTAATTGGCGCGAAGTAAGAATGGCGGCGTTAGAAATGGCAATTTCTTTGTTGTTTTTCAAACCCAAATTAACCAAGTAATTCAAGGTTTTGTCGTTAAATTCAAACCACCAATTATCTTGCGGAATTTGCGCCGAAATGTTTTTTGAGTTGGTTAAAAAGCCAGAATCTATTTGCGCTGAAATGTTGCTTTTAAATTCATCTTTATTTGAACAAGAGGCAAAAAAAATCTCTAAAATCAAGGCTAAAGCCATTTTTTTAGAGACGAGTTTATTAAAAATTTTCACTTCAAAGATTTTTTAATTGAGTTATAGAGTGGTTCTTAATCTTTCCAGCGAAAGTTCAATTCTCAAGAAATGTTACAACAAGCGTTTTGTGGTATTTTTTGGTGAAATTTCGGTTGTTCTCAAAGGATGAATCGAATTTTTAGGTTGTCCTAAAAAAAGTTCTTCATATTCAGTTAAAATTTTAGGTAAATTACTTTTTAACATCCGCAAATTTAGCCTTTCGCCACCGTTTGAATTTAGGCATTTTAAAAAATTTTCAGCAATTTTTTGGTGATTTTGGGTTTGATTTTGATGTTGTTGCAAAGTTTCGTCTTGAGAAATCCAATGCGAAATAATTTTGGTTAAATCTTCGACCTTATATTCTTTTAAACCTTTTACGCGAGGTTGAGTTGTTCTGTGGCGCAAAGCCGGAGAAATAATTGAGCGACCTTCTAAACCAGCCGAATTTACGCTAGAAATTAGCATGAAACCCGGTTTTACGTTTTCGGTAGATTTTCCTTCGGGATGATCGCCAGTTAGGGCGGCGTTGAGAATTTTTTCTAATCCGTCGTCAATACAAGAATTAATCTCGTCAATCCAAACAATATTTCCCTCTTCAAAAGCCTTGATGATAATTTGCTTTTTTTGATTTAAGGGCAAATTGGCGTCGATTTTGTAGAACATCAAATTTGACTCACTTGCCGCAGCAGAATTTTCTGGGGTTGCTGGCTTAATTCCTTTACTGGCAAGAACCGCTTCAATCAAAACGCTTTTTCCAACTCCAGAATCGCCCTCAAGTAAAACGCCATTTAACCCAACCGCTTTGTTTGGAAAAACTCCTTCGCGTTGCTTTTGTCGAACGCTTATGGCGTTGGTTAAAGCTTCTTCAACTTCTTTGGTGGCATTGGTAGAAATAAAACTGGAAATAGAATTTGGAGTTTTGGCCTGATCGTCTCTGTGAAAAATAACCTGTTCAACAAGTTGTAGCATTTTTTCTTGCAACTCGCGCACCGTTTCTTGGTTGGAGTCTTCTTCAGATTTTTTATTAGCGTTAGATTTTTGATATTCTTCAATTAGCGGCTTTGCAAAACCTTTAAAAATTTCTTCAGAAAGTTTTTTGCTTCTTATTTCTTCGCTCAATTGGTCGTAAATCGGGCTTTTCAAGATTTTTTCATAAATGTAGCTGGCAGAAAAATCGCGCAAATGAATTGCTGGAATTTTTCCATCGTCAAAAAGCTTCTGTTCAAATCTTCCGCAGCCATATTTGGCGGGGTTTTGGGCAAAAACTACTTTGTGATTGGCGTCTAAATCGTAAAATTTTCCTTGGTAAAAAATCTTTTTGGTTTTGCCTGCTTGAATTTCGTCTTTTAGCGGCGAAAACATCGTAAAATGAAGATCTTCAATGTTTGACTCGTCGATAAAAAGAATTTTGGTTTTGTTTGAATTGTCGTTTGCCCAATTTTCAAAGGCGTTTAATTCGCGATAAATTGCGGTTGTTAATTGATTGTTGGTTTCAAATTCTTTGAGTAATCGACTTTTGCCAACGCCGCTATGTCCAATTAGGCGAAGCATTGAGTTTTGGTTCAAATTACGTTCAAAATTGTCTTTTCTTGCTTGGATAAAAGCTTCGGCTTGTTGCTGGCTTTTGCTTAAATCGATTGTTTGGTTTGGAGTTGTTTCCAAAAAAGGTCGGTCAGTAAGTTTTGGCAACTGGCTTTCTTGAAAAGCCTCAATTTTATATTTAATCAAATTCGACTTATGTCGAATTTGGTTTAACTCTGAATTGCTGCGCGACGAATAAATCGCCGCATCCGCAATAGATTTTTGGTTTTTATCAGAATTGAGATCTTGATTCGGTTTTGATATATCATTTTGCGCCAGCCAATTTAGTGGTTCGTAAGTTTGACCCTTTTGGCAATTTTTGTCTTCAATAATTAAAATTAAATTTTCGCCAACGCCCGCAAATTCTGGTTCTTTGCTGGTTATTATTGGTTCGAGCATTTGCAATAAATCTGGCGAAAACTCGCCTTTTAAAACAATTTTTTGGCCAGCTTTTAATTGGGTTAAAAATTGGCTTTGGGTTTTAGTAAAATTTGAAAATCCAGTTTGGCTAATTTGAAAGTCGGTTTTTTCAACCAAGTCTTGATAAGAAAAATCTTCAACGTCAATTGTGGCAAATATTGTTTCTTCGGCGCCCCAATCACCAACTCTTTTTAATTTGTTTAAAGCTTCTTTTGGGTTGTTGCTAACAATAATTTGGGCGGTTTGTTTTTGCTTTTGTGGCGATGTTTGTTGGTCTTCAATTTCTTCAAACACAACTCCGTTTGGAATTTTAACCAAAGGCGCCAAATAAAGTTCTAGCCCGATTCCTTTTGTTTTTGCTTGCTCAAAAAGGCAATAAAACTGGCTTTCTGGCAATTGAGAAGAAATGAAAAGTTTTAAGTTTTTGCCAACAGTTTTTTCACTACTTTTGGCGCAATTTTCAATCAAACCTGGTTTTTCAAAATATTTTCCGCCTTCAATTTTTTTGTCGCACAATAAAATATCAAAAAGCTGTGGATTGATAATTGCACATTCTTGCGGCGCTTGGTCAAAACTTGAATTTTGGCAAACTTTTATCTGTGAATAATCGTTAAATTTGTCAAATTCGAACTGCCGATTGGCGAATTTAAAATTTAAATTTGGATTAAAATCAATTTCAAAGCCGTGATAAACAAATTTTCCTTTGGCGCGAGCTTGTTTAAATTCATATTCTAGCTCTTTGGCGGCTTGGTTCGACAAGTTTTTAAATTCAAAATTATCGTTATTTTCAAGAGCTTCAACAAACTGGCTTTTTTGCCAAACCATTTTGTCGCCAACAAGAATAATTCTGCCAAAAACTTCGCTTTTCCAATCAGAAAATCCCATTAAATCAATTTCGAATATTTCGGAGGAGCTAGATTTTTGCTCGCTAATTTTGGGTGAATTAATTTTTGATTCGATTTTTAAATTATGTCGCGACAAAAAAGAAGGATCTTGCGAATCTGCACCAGAAAAGCCGATAACTCGAATTGAATCGTTAATTTCTACGCCATTTATTTTTCTTTGCGAATCGAGAATGGTGTTTAAGGCAACTTTTTCTTTAGAAGAAAAAGCGTCCCAATTAATCAAAATTATTGGATTTTGGCTCGAATTTTGCTCATTAGATTTTGTTAAAAAATCAGACAACAAACCTTGATTGGTTAGGGTTGGGGTTGCTTCGTTGTTAGCAAAATTATCGTTGGCAATTTTTAGGTTTGTGCGATGTAAATCAATTTTTGCGGGCGAATCGATATAAAAAATTGGGCGATTTTTCTGTTTGGCTTGTTCAAGCAAAAAATTGGCGTGTTGTTCAATTGTTTTGGTTTTAACCAGCGAGTTTTTGTTTTGTGAATCGAAAATTTTGTTTGTTAGATCTTGTTCTTCGCCAACTTCTTCAAAATTAGAAAAAGCCAAAAGTTCTTTTGCCATAATTGACAAAGCGGCTCTTTCTAAATTTTCTTGGCTTGGTTTTAAAGTTGAGCTTGAAAAGGTTGTTTTTAAAAAGGTTGCGGAGTTTGTTTGTGCGGAAGGATTTTTTAAATTTGGCAAAATTTCTGCTGAAATACCCGGTGCTCTTTCTGACTCTTCTAAAAAATCCGCCAAATCCGCCAAAGAAGGCTCTGTTTTTTGGCTGCTTCTGGCGCAAATATTTTATCATCTTCTAAATTAATTTTATTTGCGGCGCCGCCACCCAAATCAACGCCAATCCATTTATTGCCATGTTTTATCTCTAAAATTACGTGATTATTGTTGATGTCTACAACGCGAAAATCTGCCTTGTTAATTTTACTGTTTTTACTCAACTCATAACTAACCGCCGCAACTCGGTGCCTACAAACGCCAAGTTTTTCATCAAACATTCGCTGCATTGATTCTTGATGATTTTGAGCGTTATATTTTACGTTTTCTTTGTCTTTGCTGGCTAATTCTGTGAAGCCTTTTGAAGCATATCGATATTCATCAATAATTTTTTTGATTGGGTTGTCTTCTGAAATTTTATTGTAGTTTTGAGCGTGAGAATCTGGATTTGGCGCTTGAACCACAAATTCTAAAATTCGATCTGATGCGGAAGTTGCATAAAAAAAATCATCCTCACCGCGTTTAATTTCTATCCCATCTTTATTGCCAATAATTCCAACAAGTTTTTCGTTCGCATCAGCCGAAAGTAAGCGAAATTGCTGGTTGGCGGTTATTCGTTGAGAAAATTTGTAATAAATATTTTGAGCAGAATTTTGCGTTTTAAGGTTATTAATTTTTGCTTCATCCAAACTTTCGAAGTTTTCGATTTTTTCAAAATTTTGCGGAAAATATTGTTTTTGCTCAAGATTTTCCAAAATATTTTGCTCGATAACGCAAGTGCGAATTTTTGGCTCGGAAAGTTTTGCGTTCAAAACTTCTCCCGCCGAAGCCATTTGATAAGTTGGGGTTGAATTTTCAACGCTCAAATTCCTCTCCAAGCCGCCTTGCGCAATGCGAATTTCACTTTTCTTTGGTTGAGTTTGAGCCGAGTTTAAAGTTGGGTTTAAAGGTTTCGAAATCTGTTTTTCTACTATTTTAAAATCAAATAAAGGTCTTAAATTTTCATCCTCGTAAATTTCTTTGACCCAACCTATAATTTTTTGAGATTCTTCTTTAGTTCTTTCGCCAAAATTAAAATGCCTAATTGATTCTCTAAGTTTTTTTATGCCTTCAATTTCTTTTTCTGTATATTTCTCATTATTTCCAAAATCAAAGTTAAGGATTTCATATAAAAAAATATTTACTAAATCTTCATCAAAATTACTAAAATCAACCGCCGCAATTTGAAGGTGATCTTTTAGGGCTATCGACTTTATTAAAGACTCTATTTTTCTTATCCGTTTCGAAGGGTCCGTTTCTTCTTTTAAGTTCTTGGAGATTTCACTTGATAAATAAAGAATTGTTGCCTTTGGTTTTTTTAAGTTTTCGGAGATTTCACTTGATAAAGAAGGAATTGTTCTAGGCACAAACATCAACTCATCGTAATAAAGATAAGAGTTTTCTATTGCGGAGTCAGATCGATTATGGAAGCAACCGTAGATTTTTGTAAAATCAGAAAAATAAAAGGTTTTGTCTCTTGCCAAGCCCAATTTGGCTAATTCTTCGTAATCTTTGTTTTGGTTAAATTCGGATAGATTTTTTAACAGCGAAAAACTGCCTGAATTATCTTCGAGTTTGTGAAATTTTGTGCCATTTTCTTGATTTTGATTGCTGCATAAAAAAATTTCAAATTCTGCAAGTTGCAATCTTTTTAAAACGCCAACCACGCGTAAAAAAGCCGTAGAAGAATCTTGATAACGATATAGGTCTAAATTTTTTCCCAGCGTAGATTTGTCAATAATCAGCGTTTTTTTCTTAAGTTCGGCCGATGGCGAAGTTGAAGTTTGAAAAGCTTGACCATCAAGCGCGCCAGCGGGTTTAAAAGCGGCTGCCGGAGAAATACTTTTTTGTTTTGAGTCTTCCAAAGAAAAAAGTTCTTCAGAAAGAATCAGCTTATCGTAAATTATTAGATCATATCCTGTGCGTTTTGGCTTCATTTTGAACTAACCCCATTTTTTAAAATTTTTGAACCAAAATTTAACTAAGAATTAAAGTTGCAATTGTTGAGCTAAAAATTCCGCCAATTATGGCACTGTCGCAAATCCTAACTTTCACTTCAAATTTTGTTGTTAGTTTATTTTTTTAACTCCTCATGGATGTCTGTATCCACTACGTCGCCAAAAAAACAAACTGCCTAAAAATTTTTTGCAAAAGCGGATTTGCGACAGTGCCATTATTGGCAATTGCAATAAAACTTAATTTGAAGTGTGCCAATTTACAAAAGCAGGTTTTGGTCAATTGCCACAAAGCTTGAAGCCGCGTTAATTAGTGAATCGGCGGTTAGGCTTTTCACACCATAAACTTCAATAATTTTTCCAAAGTCATCACGAATTTTTTTTGCCAATAAATCAAAATCTCCGTCGCCAGAAAGCAAAATTATTACATCAGATTTTGCGGCGTTTTCGATTATGTCTAAAGTAATTCCAACGTCCCAATCGCCTTTCGCCGAGCCATCAAAACGCTGAATAAAAGGCTTTAGTTTTATTTGAAAGCCAATTCCGCGCAAAATGTTTTGAAATTGTTTTTGTTTTTCGTCGGGGCGCGAAATTGCATAAGCAAAAGCATTAACAACTTTTCTGTTTTTGGTGGCAAAACTCCAAAATTTATTGTAATCAAAGTTGCGTCCAAAGGCTTGTTTGGTGGTGTAATAGATGTTTTGCACATCAACAAAAATACTAACTGTTTGCATTGAAATTTTTTTATATCAACTGACAATCAATTGAAGTTAAGATGGTTCAAAGTTCTTGAAGATTAGCCTTATCAAGTCTTTAAAGACAGGCTCTAGCTAATTTTAGAAACAAAGAAGTAAAAATGAGTCAAAGAAATAAAAAATATATCGACGCCGCCAGACAAATTCTGGTTGGCGTTGTGCCAAATCCAACTTCGCAAATTGATCAAATTACCAACGCCTTGATTTATAAATTCATGGACGACATGGATAACAGGCAATAAAACAAGGCAATAAAGCCTCTTTTTTTGTTGGTGATTTGAAAAAATTTTCGTGGAAATTTTTGATGAGCAACAAAATCAACAATCAAGAGCGGCTTAATTTTTATAGCAACGCATTGTTGAAATTTTCTAAGTCAAAAAGTTTGCCGCTACTTTTTCGTGAAATTTTTAAAGCGGCTTTTTTGCCTTATCATTCGCACGAAATTTTCGCGCTGTTTTTAAAAGAAATTAATCATTTTGACTATTCGTACCCCGAAGAATTGGGCGATGCCTATGAATATTTATTATCGATAATGTCAACCCAAGGCAACGCCGGACAATTCAGAACGCCGCGCCACATTATTGATTTTATGGTAAAAGCAATTGACCCCAAAAAAGAAGATAGATGTTTTGACCCCGCTTGCGGAACTGGCGGCTTTTTGGTTAGTTCTTTTAAACATATTTTAAGCCAAAACCAATTTGATGAATTTGGGCTTAAAAATTTGATGAATAATTTTCAAGGTCACGACATTGACCCTACAATGGTGCGTATTTCGCAAGTTAATATGTATTTGCACCAATTTAAAAATCCTAAAATTTTTCAATATGACGCTCTTTCCAATTTTGAAAAATGGGACGAAAAATTTGACGTAATATTCGCCAATCCGCCTTTTATGTCGCCCAAAGGCGGAATTAAACCTCACAATAAATTTAGTATTAAATCGAGTCGTTCCGAGGTTTTGTTTGTTGATTATATTGTGCATCACCTAAGCAAAAAAGGGCGCGCCGCAATTATTGTTCCCGAAGGGATTATTTTTCAGTTAGGAATTTCAAACAAACAATTGCGCAAAAACTTGTTAGAAAACGGTCTTTACGCGGTGGTTAGTTTGCCTTCGGGAATTTTTAAGCCTTATAGTTCGGTAAAAACCAGCATTTTGTTTTTTGACAATTTGGTTGCCAAAAAAAGCGAAAAAATAGCCTTTGTTAAAATTTTGAACGATGGCTTAGAACTAAGCGCCAAAAGAGTTTTAAGCGATAAAAACGATTTGCCGCGCGCCCTAGAAATTTTGCAAAAATTTAAATTGGGGCAAGAAACCAAAGACCAAATTGCCACTTTTATTGACAAAAAAATAATTTCTAAAACCGACGAATATAATTTAAGCGGCGATTTTTATCAGATTTTGCCAGATTATTCTGCCTCAAAATGGCGAATCGTAAAATTAAAAGAAATTTGCCAAACCACTTCTGGCGGAACTCCAACCAGTTCGCAAACCAAATATTATGAAAACGGAAATATTCCTTGGTTAAGAAGTGGCGAAGTGGCGCAAGGTTTTATTTTCAAATCAGAATTATTTATCACGCCCGAAGCCCTAAAAAAATCTTCGGCAAAATTAATGCCAATCAACACCGTTTTGGTTGCAATGTATGGCGCAACCGCCGGACAAATTGGAATTCTTAAATTTGACTGCGCAATTAATCAGGCAATTTGTGGACTTTTGCCAAACGAAAAATTTGTTTCAGAATTTCTATTTTTTGTGCTTAAGCAGCAAAAACAAAAAATAGTTAGTTTTTGCGCTGGAGCCGCTCAAGGTAATATTTCACAGCATATTATCCAAAATTTAGAAATTCCGTTGCCGCCAATTGAAGTGCAAAAAAAAATTGTGTCGCAACTTTTGGGCTATCAAAAAATTATCGAAGGAGCCGTTCAAATTACTCAAAATTGGCGGGCAAAAGTTGAAATTAACCAAAATTGGTCGCAAAAAAAATTGGGCAATTTGCTTGAAAAAACTAATCAAAAAATCGATCCAAAAAAATGTTTCGGCAAAGTTTTTTATGTTGGTTTAGAAAATATCGAATCTGGATTAGGTCTTTTAGTCGGAAGCTTATTGAGCGATTACAAAGATATTAAAAGTGCTAAAAATAGTTTTAAAAAAGGCGATATTTTATACGGAAAACTTCGACCAAATTTAAACAAAGTTTGGCTGGCAAATTGCGACGGAATTTGTTCAACCGATATTTTGGTTTTGCGCCCCAAACCCAATTTGATTGCCAATTTTTATTGGTATTTGTTGCTCGACGAAAATTTTGTGAATCAAGCGATAATGGGCGTTAAAGGCGCGCAATTGCCGCGAGTTAGTTTTGAATATTTGCAAAATTTAAATTTAGTTTGTCCTGATTTTGCAACGCAAAAAAACATTGTTGCCCAAATTGAAAAAGAGCGCGCCATAGTTGAAAGCGCGCGCTCATTGATTGAAATTTATGAAACAAAAACCAAAGAATTGGTTGCAAGTTTGTGGAATTAACGCCGCTTTTGGCTGAATTTGTTTTATTCGTCTAGTTTTAACGCCGCTAAAAACGCACTTTGCGGAATTTCTACATTGCCGATTTCACGCATTTTTTTCTTACCTTTTTTTTGCTTATCTAAAAGCTTTCTTTTTCTAGAAATATCGCCGCCGTAGCATTTGGCGGTCACGTCTTTTCGCATTGCCGCAACAGTTTCGCGCGCCACAATTTTGCCGCCAATTGCCGCTTGAATTGCAATATTAAACATTTGACGCGGAATTAAATCTTTTAACTTGGTGCAAATGGCGCGTCCACGGCTTTCGGCGCGGGTTTTGTGAGTGATAAAAGAAAGTGCGTCAACTGGTTCGGCGTTGACCAAAATGGTTAATTTTACCAATTGGCTTTCTTCAACCCCGTCCATTTGCCAATCAAAACTGGCGTAGCCGCGCGAGCAAGATTTTAGGCGGTCGTAAAAATCATAAACAATTTCGTTTAACGGAAGTCGATAAACCAACATGGCGCGGTCGCCCAC
>CANEUK010000009.1 GCA_947441695.1 Rickettsiales bacterium | reverse complement strand
TCAACGCCAGCTCTAACCAATTCTTTCAAATCTTTAGCTTTCATAAGTTCCTTTCTCAACATTGCGAGCTTTTACTCTGCCCCCGCGCTCGATCATTCCAACCACACATTCTTTCTTAGTAGCTCTGCCGCGTGGATTTCTTTTGTCGTTATCGTCTTTATCTTTCTTCGCTTCTTTGCGAGGTTTTCCGCCCACATAAGTTTCGTCCATTTCAACGATGCCGCTCAACAAGCCGTTATCTTGTTTCATTGCCTTGCGGATTCTGTGATTCATTGACCAAGCTGTTTTAACTGGTAAATCAAGATCGCGCGCCATCTGTCTTGAACTGATTCCTTTTTTTGCGTTCAAGATTAAGGCGATTGCCAGAAACCATTTTTGAAGAGGAAGGCGTGTGTCGTGAAAGATTGTGCCGATAGTTACACTAAAAGATTTGCAGCAGCCGTTGCAATAATGCCGGAAGCGTTCTGTTTCTTGATTATAAGTCTTATTAGTGTTTTGTGATTCACAGTAAGGGCAAACTGGTTTTCCGTTCCAGCGTTTTTCTTCTAGGTAAGCAATGCACGCTTCTTGATTCGGAAATTTTTTGATCGTATCAATGATGTTCATAAACTCAGAAATTGATTGAATGGTAAAATCAATTTAAGAGCTAAAAAATAAAAGTCAACCCATTAAGTGAACAGTCCGAAAAAAGCACTTAAAATATGCCAAAATCTTAGGCAAAATAAATTTGAATACAGGCTCTAGAGCCTGTTCAAAATCTTTTTTGATTCCATATTTTGTCATTTGACTTGTTGAATCAACTTTGGCGGTCAATCACAAATTCAACTAAATCGCGCAATAAATTAGCTTTAACACCAAAATTTTTTAAATGTTCAATTGCCTGATTTTTTAATAATTTTAACTGCTGTTTAGAATTTTCTAAGCCAATTACATCAACAATGCTGGCATTTTCTTTGGCTTTTTTGTGAATAGCTTCATCAATTCCAATCTTGCCAAAATTAATTCCGCGATGATCAAGAATGTCGTCTTTAATTTGAAACGCCAAACCCAAATCATGAGCAAAATTACGCAGCGACTTTCTTTCTTCCAAAGTTGAATGTCCTAGAATTGAGCCTATTTCCGCCGATGCCATAAAAAGTTCGCCTGTTTTTAAGCGGTGCAATTTGGCCAATTCTTCTTTAGAAATTTCTTGATTGGCTTTTTGCAAATCAATCATTTGACCGCCCGCCATTCCTTTAAATCCGGCGGCTTTGGCAACTGTTTTGATTAATTCGCAACGTAATTCAGCATTTTTCGTAGTTAGCGGATCTGACAAAATTTCAAAAGCAAAAGTAAGCAAAGCGTCACCTGCTAAAATTGCCGTGGCTTCGTCAAATTTTTTATGCGAAGTGGGTTTGCCGCGCCTCAAATCGTCATTATCCATCGCCGGCAAATCATCGTGAATCAGAGAATAAACGTGAATAAATTCCATCGCTACCGCGGCATTTAAAGATTCTGAAATATCGATGCCAAAAATTTGTGCCGATGCAATTATTAAAAATGGTCTAATTCTTTTGCCGTCAGACAGCGCGCTGTAGCGCATTGCCTCAACTAATTTTGAATCAGAAAAGTCGGCTGGCAAAAGTTCATCCATGCGCTGATGAACCAAAATTGAACAATTCAGAATTGATTTAGCCAAAGATTCGTTAAGCATTTTTGAATTTTAGTTTTTCAAAATTTTTGCCAGATATTTTCCAGTGACAGATTTTTTGTTTTTAGCCACTTCTTCTGGGGTTCCTTCTGCAACAATATAGCCGCCTTTTTCGCCTCCGCACGGGCCAATGTCAATTATGTGATCTGCGGTTTTTAAAACATCCAAATTATGTTCAATTACCAAAATTGAATTTCCGGCATCAACCAAAGTGTGAAGAACTTTTAAAAGCTTGTTGATGTCTTCAAAATGTAATCCAGTTGTTGGTTCGTCCAAAATATAGAGCGTGTCGCCAGTGGCTTTTCTGCTTAATTCTTTTGCCAATTTAATACGCTGCGCTTCGCCACCAGAAAGCGTGGTAGCACTTTGACCAATTCTCATATATCCCAAACCAACATCGCAAAGCGCTTTAAATTTGTCGTTAATATGTGGCATGTTCGAGAAAAAAATTGACGCATCTTCTGCCGTCATTTCCAAAATATCAGAAATTGATTTGTCTTTATATTTAATCTCTAAAGTTTCGCGGTTGTAGCGTTTGCCGTGGCAAGTGTCGCATTTAACATAGACGTCAGGCAAAAAGTGCATTTCAATTTTAATTAGCCCATCGCCTTGACAAGTTTCGCATCGACCACCTTTAACGTTGAACGAAAAGCGTCCAACTTTATAGCCGCGAGATTTTGATTCAGGCAAATTAGTAAAAAATTCACGAATAAAAGTAAAAGCACCAACATAAGTGCAAGAATTTGAGCGTGGCGTGCGACCAATTGGAGATTGATCAATTTCAATAATTTTGTCGATAAAGTGATAACCACTAATTGCTTCAAATGATCCTGGTATAACTTTTGATTTGTTAATCAGTTTATTAAGTGCCGGATAAAGTGTTTTAATAATCAAGCTTGATTTGCCGCCGCCAGAAATTCCAGCAACCGCAGTAAATATTTTTAGCGGCAAATTTAGCGTAACATTTTTCAAATTGTTGATGGTGGCGCCTTTGAGCGTGATAATTTTTTTTGGGTCGATTTTGCGACGTTTTTTTGGAATTTCGATTTGCTTTTTGCCGCTTAAATATTGACCCGTAACACTTTTTGGATCTGAAATTACGTCTTTTGGCAAGCCCGCTGAAATAATTTCGCCACCGTGAATTCCAGCTCCTGGGCCAACATCAATCAAATATTGAGCTTCGCGCATCATTTCTTCGTCATGTTCAACCACAATCACCGAATTGCCCAAATCGCGCAGATTTTTTAGCGTAACAATCAACTTATCGTTATCTGATTGGTGCAAACCAATTGAAGGCTCGTCTAAAACATAAAGCACGCCAGAAAGACCCGAACCAATTTGCGAAGCTAGTCGAATACGCTGCGCTTCTCCGCCAGACAAGGTTCCAGCTTCGCGATTGATGGTTAAATATTCCAATCCAACATTGCGCAAAAAGCCCAATCGGCGGGTTATTTCTTTGAATAAACGTTCGGCAATTTGATTTTGGGTTGAGGTTAATTTTTTAGGCAACTCGCTAAACCAATCGATCGATTTTTCTACCGACATTCTGCTAACTTGGCCAACATGAAGATCTGCAATTTTTACCGACAAAGCTTGCTCATTTAAGCGATAACCTTGGCAAAGACTGCAAGTTTTGGTGTTTTGATATTTGGATAAGTCGTCGCGCATCGACTCGCTTTCGCTTTCGTTAAATCTTTTTTTCAAACTATTAATCACGCCATCGAAAGATTTTTTTACCTTAATGGCTTTGAGTCCGTCTTCAATTTTAATTTCAACTTGATCGCTGCCCGTTCCGTAAAAAATTTTTTGCTTCACTTCGCCAGAAAGATTTTTAAAAGGCTCGTCCAAACTAAAATTGTAATGAACCGACATCGCTTGCAAAACCTGTTGATAGAAGCGTTCTTGAACTCCTTGCCAAACTGAAATTGCACCTTGACGAAGCGAAAGATTTTCGTCTTCAACCACCAAATCTTCACTAAAATGTAATTCGGTTCCAAGACCGTCGCAATGTTTGCAAGCGCCAAATGGAGAGTTAAAAGAGAAAAGGCGAGGTTCAATTTCAGAAATAGTAAAACCAGAAACTGGACAAGAAAATTTTTCACTAAAAACCAAAATATCGCCAGCTTTGTGCTTGGTTTTAGACTTTTCGGGCAAACTAACAATTTCAACAAAAAGCAAACCTTCAGAAATTTTTAGCGCAGTTTCAATTGAATCGGCAACGCGATTTCCCAAATCTTCGGAAATAACAATTCGATCAACCACAATTTCGATATCGTGTTTTTTATTTTTATCTAAGGCGGGCAAAATTTCGTTTAAATCGTGAATTTTTCCATCAACTTTAATGCGCTGAAATCCTTGTTTGCGGGCGTTCATCATCTCTTTGCGATATTCTCCTTTTTGACCCCGAACAATTGGAGCCAAAAGATAAATGCGCGATTTTTTTGGCAAATCTAAAATTTTATCAACCATAACCGAAGCCGATTGGCTTTCAATTGGTTTGCCAGTTTCGGGCGAAAAAGGCACGCCAACGCGAGCAAATAAAAGGCGATAATGATCGTAAATTTCGGTTACAGTTCCAACCGTTGAGCGCGGATTGCGCGAAGTAGTTTTTTGATCAATTGCAATTGATGGCGACAAGCCCGTAATAGATTCGACATCTGGCTTATCTTGCATATCTAAAAATTGGCGAGCATAAGCCGACAAGCTTTCGATAAAGCGACGCTGCCCTTCGGCGTAAATTGTATCAAATACCAAAGAAGATTTTCCTGAACCACTCAAGCCGGTTACTACAACCAATTGGTTCTTGGGAATTTCGATGCTAACATTTTTTAAGTTATGTTCTTTGGCGCCGACAACTTTTATGAATTTTTCTTCCATGAAACTTAAGATAGAAATTGCGATGAGGAAAATTTAAGAAAATATAAAATCGTAAACAAACTTTAATTCTGAATTATCAATTCTTAATTGGCATTTCTTATTTCTGAAATGAAAAGTTTTTACCGATTTTAATAAAAAAAACCCGTCTACAAATTTCTTTTTTGAAAGTCCATTTGTAGACGGGCTTAATAAAAAGAAGTTATCACTTAAAGACAAATCCTCATTTTATGTTTTTCAATAAGTTGCCTAATCTTAGCTCAAAGTAGAGATTACCGATAATGCAACTAACACAATCAATGGAATAAATACCATAAGTTAGCCTCATTATTTAGTGGTTATACTAAATCAAATTCAACCTAAGTCGAATTTGATTTAATGGCACTGTCGCAAATCCTAACTTTCGCTTCAAATTTTGTTGTTAGTTTATTTTTTAACTCCTCATAGATGTCTGTATCCACTACGTCGTGAAAAAATAAACTGCCTAAAAATTTTTTGCAAAAGCTCAATTTGCGACAGTGCCTTAATTTAAAACAAGATGAAAGGATTTATCCAAAGCTGACTTTTTTTTAAAAAACCAAGTAGCCCTAAAGAAAAGCTTACAAAATTAACAAAAAATCAGTTCAAACTTTTTGTTATCTCACCCCGCACTTTTTTAAGTTCTAAATCAGTTAACGGAATGAGACCCTTTTGTAGCAAATAACCATCGGTTCCGATGGTGTTGGTGCTAATAATTTCGGCAATAAATTGGCGCATTCCATCAATTAAATTTAGATGCTCTTTTTTGAAGTAAATAAAAAGTGGGCGTGAAATTGGATAAGCTCCAGAAACAATATTATCAAAGCTTGGTAGATTTTGGTTGATTGAGGTTGGTTGAATTGATCCTCGATTTTCTTCTAAAAAACTAAAGCCAAAAATACCCAAGGCGTTTTTATCATTTTTAAGCTTTTGCACAATTAAATTATCGTTTTCGCCAGCTTCGATAAATTTTCCGTCATTTCTAATTAAGTGACATTTTTTCTTTCTGATTTTTGAATCTAAAAAAGCGGTAATAAATTCAGGAATTTCAACACAAACATCTTCCATAACTAGTTCAACAAAGGCGTCGCGGGTTCCAGAAGTGGTTGGCGGGCCATAAATTGCGATATTAATTTGGGGCAAAGTTGCGTCTATATCGCTCCATTTTTGATAAAAATTTTCAACCAAACCATTTCCATTTTTGGCGGGAACTTTTGCGGCAAGAGCCAAAAAAATCTGCTTTTTGGTTAGTTTGTATTTTTGTCCCAACACAGAATTGGCAAGAACAATTCCATCATAACCAATTTTAATTTCGCTAATTTCTTTAACGCCATTTTCGGCGCATTTTTTAATTTCGCTTGGTTCAATGCCGCGCGAAGCGTTGATAAAATCAGGAAAACCAAAGCCAGTTCCAGAACAAAAAAGTTTAAAACCTCCGCCAGTTCCGGTTGATTCAACAATTGGGGTTTTAAAATCGGTGTCGCGCCCAAAAGTTTCGGCAATTGTTGCGGCAAAAGGATAAACGGTTGACGAACCAACAATTTGAATATGTTTTCTTTCACCGACTTTAAAAAAGCTGGCAAAGGCAAAATTTGAGAAAAGAAAAATTAGCGAGATTGCAAGATAAGTGGTTCGCAACATAACCGTGTTAAATTTATTAAGCCCAATAACGGATAGGTCGCACATTCGATGGGCGCGCACCATTTAATAATTTTCTTTAAAAGTCAATTTTTAAGTAAGTTGAAATCAAAAAATCTGACAAATAGGTTAAAAAAAATTCTAGAGCCTGTCTTTAAATTTATTTGATTCCAGATTTAGTCCTATTTTGGCTTATTTTTTAATAAAATTATTCGAAACATATCCAGATATTCCTCATAATTTTATTAAAAAAGCGCTTAAAATATGCCTAAATCTGGAATCAAATAAATTTAAAGACAGGCTCTAAACAGTTTCTAACAAAACCAATCTTTCCTTTTTAAAATGCTAAAAAATGCTAAAAAAAATGTCTTATTTTCAACTGTTTTTTTAGCGGTTTTTTTTACAAATTTTAGCACTTTTGCAGCAAAAAATTTCACGCCAAAAACCATCATAATCAAAGGAAATGAAAGGATTGATGAACAAACGATTAAATCTTATTTAGATTTAGATTCTTTACAAAAAGATGTGGCAAAAGGCTCGCAAGAATCTTTAAAAAAACTTTACGAATCTGATCTTTTTTTAGACTCAAAAATTTCTGATCAAGGCGAAGAAATTCTTGTGGAAGTGACAGAAAATCCGCTGGTTTTAGAAGTAAAATTTGTTGGCAATAAAAAAGTTGAAAGTGATGCGTTGCAAAGTGAAATTTCGTTAAAAAAACGAGCAATTTTTACTAAATCCAAATTGCAATCAGATCTTAAGCGCATCAACGAAATCTACTTAAAAAGCGGACGCTTTTTAACAAAAGTAGAACCAAAAATTATTCAAAAAGATCAAAATCGCATTGAACTGATTTTTGAAATTTTTGAGGGTCAAAAAGCCAAAATTTCTAACATTTATTTTGTTGGAAATTCATCTTTTAGCGACCAAGACTTAATCGAAGAAATTTCTACCAGCGAGTCGAAATGGTGGAAATTTTTATCATCAGCCGACACTTATGATTCAGATCGAATTGATTTTGATAAAGAAAAACTGCGCCGTTTTTATGGTTCAAAAGGCTACGCTGATTTTGCGGCAATTTCGTCAATTGCCCAAATTGCGCCAACCAAAGACAGGTTTTTTATCACTTTTTTGCTTGAAGAAGGAATTAAATACAAATTGAGCAACATCAATATTATCAACAACATAGCCAAGTTTGATGAAAAAATTTTGAACAAAGAAATTCTTTTTAAAAAAGGTCAAATTTACAACTCTGAATTAATTGAAAAAACCGTTGATAAAATGGTTGAAGTAATGTCGCAAAAATCTTACGCATTTGCGCATATTGAGCCAGTTTTAAAGCGCAATCGCGAGGCAAAAACAATTGAAGTTGATTTTGTAATTAGCGAAACGCCGCCAATTTATATCGATCAAATTAAAATTAGCGGCAACACACGAACTTTAGACGAAGTAATTCGCCGCGAACTTAGAATTCGCGAGGGCGACGCCTATAATATCAATAAAATAAATCGCTCGAAACAGCGTTTGCAAAATTTAGGATTTTTTGAAAAAGTTGATTTAGAAACTAAGCGAATTGGCGAATCAAACAAAGTTGATTTAGAAATTGTGGTAAAAGAAAAAAAGACTGGCGAACTTAGTTTGGGGCTTGGTTATTCTACCGTAAATAAAGTAACCACCAACGCTGGAATTAAAGAGCGCAATTTATTTGGCACCGGTCAAGAACTTGGCGTAAATGTGCAAAAATCTTTTGCCAATTTTAGTGGCGAAGTAAATTACACCAAACCCTATTTCATGGATCATCAAATTGACGTAGGATTTGATCTTTTTAAATATGACATGAGCAAAAGAAATACCTTGGTTTACGACCAAAGTTCTAGTGGCTTAACAATTCGCGGCAATTATTCTATCACCGAATTTTTATCGCACCAAATTCACTATTCATTAAGCCAACAAACAATTGGCAATATTAATTCTAACGCTTCGGTTGGAATTAAAAATTTAGAAGGAAGTTTTTTAAGTTCTGGATTGGGTCAAAGTTTTTTATACGACAAAAGAAATAGCTCTATCAATCCAAAATCGGGTTATTATTTGTCTTTAAGTCAAGAATATACGGGCGTTGGCGGCGATATCAAAACTTTAAAACACGAAGGTTCGGCCGGATATTACACTCCAACATTTAACGAAGATTTTACTTTAAAATTTTTAGCACGCGGCGGCATAATTAAAGGAGTTGGACAAGATGTACGCAGCAATTATGGATTTTTTTTAGGCGGAAATAATTTTCGTGGTTTTCAATTTGCCGGAATGGGGCCCAGAACTTCAAACAATGGCAGCGCAATTGGTGGTAGCGCGGTTGGCGGAAAAACTTATTATGTTGGAACTACAGAATTTCGTTTTCCAATGGGACTTCCAAGAGAACTTGGAATTAACGGAATTTTATTTAGCGATAACGGGGTGGTTAAAGGCGTTGATAAAATCAGTAAAAAAAATTCTGAAGTAGCAGATTCGGGGTCGCTTCGTTCATCTTTTGGTTTTAGTATTGCGTGGTCGTCGCCTTTGGGGCCAATTCGCTTTGATTTTTCTAAAATTATTAAAAAAGAAAAATACGACCAAACCCAGAATTTTAGATTTAGTTTTGACAGCAGTTTTTAAAAATAAGTTTTTTGTAAATTCAAGTTTGAAGAGGTTTCAATAAAATGATTAGAATTTTTCACCTTCCACAATATTTACAGCAAAAAGTTTTTTCACTTGAAGAGGCGCAAAACCTTGAAAACGCTGTATGGATTGACTTACAAAATCCAACCGCTTCTGAAATAAAAGAAGTTGAAGAGTTTTACAAAATCAACTTTCCAACTCGTCAACAACAAGAAGAAATCGAAACAAGTTCGCGTTATTTAGAAAATTCTGGCATCATAAAAATCAACTCAACATTTATCAGTTTGGCTTCTCAAGGCGGGCGTTTAGAAGAAACCGAAGTTTCGTTTATTGTTACAGAAAAATTATTGTTTTCTTTGCGCTATTGCGAAAGCAAAGTGATTTCGGAAAGCATTAAAAAAATAAGGCAATTTCCTGCAATTTTCTTAAATCCGTCAAAAATTTTTATCGCTATTTTAGAAGCGCGAATTGATTTTGACGCCGATTTGATTGAGTCGGTTTCAAAATATACCGCCGAAATTAGTCGAAAAATTAACTATAATCAAAATCTCGATGAAAAAATGATTTTGAAAATTAACGAATGCCAAGAATTAACTATGAGTTTGCGCGAAGCTCTTTTTGACAAGCAGCGCGTTATTTCGGCTTTGCATCGAAACGAAGATTTAATGGTCGAAAATTACCATCGATTGCGCATCATCATCAAAGATATTTCTTCGCTAATTGAACACGCCAATTTCAACTTTGCGCGCCTTGAATATTTACAAAACAGCTTTTTGGGTTTGATCAATATTGAGCAAAATAAAGTGATTAAAATTTTCACCGTAGCCTCGCTAATCTTTATGCCGCCAACTTTGATCGCCAGCATTTACGGTATGAATTTTGGCAAAATGCCAGAACTTGGATGGAGCCTTGGATATCCGCTGGCGTTATCTTTGATGGCAATTTCTTCGATTGTAACAATTTGGATTTTTAAGCGAAATAAGTGGCTGTAAAATCAAGCTCTTAAATCTTGCGCAGCCGATTCATGTAAATTGTGGCGCCAAACCCAACTTGATTAGCAATTTTATATTTTCCGCCACGAGCAATTGGATAAGAAAAATTGCCACAAAAAACATCAAACGAAATTTCGTTGTGATAAGAAGAGGCGTGATCGCCAAATAAATCAAAACAAGCAGAAACATCGTTAAAGTTTTTAGTTAAAAACTGGGAAATTTTTTGAGCTTTTTTTAATTCTTGGGCAATTTTTGGCGACTTAATTTTGGCTAAAATTTCATCAGATAGATTTTTTAAATTATCGTTTGAAGAGGCTATTTTGCTGATTATTTCTCCGTTTTCTTTGCTTAAAGTTTTTATTGCGGACAGATTTTTTTTCATGACCGCATCAAATAATTCGGGCGTTTTTTTAACGCCAATTTCATCTAAAAAAATATCCAAAAAATTGGGCAAAGAAAATTCGATTAACAAATTTTTTGCCTCTAATTTTTTTAAAACCACCAGCAAAATTTCAACTATTTCAAAACTAGATTTTTCTTTATCGCAACCAATAATCTCAACTCCTACTTGGGTTTGTTGCCTATCGGCGTAAAGATTTTCGCTTTTGGCGCAAAGCACATCGCCAACATAACACAATTTTATGGGCAAACTTTCTTGAGCCAATCTGGTGGCAAGAAGCCTTGAAATTTGAGGCGTGATGTCGTTTCTAAAAATTATATTTCTGCCAGAAATAATATCGGTGGCACGAAAAGAATTTTCGTTTTGTTGCGACAAAAAATTATCTTCAAATTCAACCAGCGGCGTTTTTATCAGCCGATAACCTTGGGCAAAAAAAACCTCTAAAGCCTTGTTAATATTGTTGTGATTTGCTTTTGCCTCGTCAAAAAGCAAGTCGTAAAATCCAACCGGAAGAAGCTGTTTTTGCATATTTTATTTGGTTTTTAAAAATTGTTCTAATGCCAACATGTCGCGCCACGCAACTTTCTTTTTTGAGGGTTGGCGCATCAAATATGATGGGTGAAAAATTGTAAAAGTTTTTACTTTTTTGGTTAGAAATTCTGGCTCAAAATCAATAAATTTTCCACGCACTTCGCTAATTGTTTTGTCGCCGCCAACTATTGCATTCATTGCGGTGGCACCAACTAAAACCAAAATTTCTGGGTTTAAAATTTGAATGTGGCGTTCAACAAATGGCCTACAAATTGCCAGTTCTTCATCGGTTGGACGACGATTTCCGGGCGGTCGCCAAAAAATTACGTTGGTAATATAAAAATTTTCTTGGCGAGTCATTTTTATGGCGCCAAACATTTCGTCTAAAACCTTTCCTGAATCGCCGCAAAAAGGAATTCCTTGTAAATCTTCATGATTTCCGGGCGCTTCGCCAATTAGCATTATTTTTGAGTTTTTAAAGCCATCGCCAAAAACCATATTGGTTGCCATTTTTTTTAAGTTGCAGCCATCAAAATTTTCTATTGCTTGACGCAATTCTTCCAAATTCTGCGAGTTTTTGGCAATTTTTTTTGCTTGAGCCACAATTTCGTTTAGTGGCATAAATTTTTGATTAGGATTAATCAAATTCGATTTATCGTCGAATTTGGCAACTTCGTTTTGTTGTTTTTTAGCCAAAATTGACAACGCCTCATTTGTTGAAATTGAAGATTGGAAGAAAGTTTGAATTGTTGTGGATTTTTTATCTTCGTTGATTTTTTTTATATCTTTTTTTTGAACAAAAAGATTTTGTGGTTTGTTGGAAATAATTTCGTTTAAATCGTTATCTAAGCAGAATTGCAAAGCTTCGATATCGCTTAGACAGACTTTTAAATTTTTTGTCATTATTTCATTGCCTGCTTAATAAATTTTTGAAAATCATCAGCTTTTTCAAAGTTTTTGTAGACTGACGCAAAGCGCACAAAAGCAACCTTATCAAGCTTTTCAAGCGCGTTCATCACAATTTCGCCAATTTTTGACGAAGCAATTTCGGTTTCGTTTTCCACTTCAAGTTGTCGCACAATATTATTCACCAATTTTTCCACTTGCAGCGTTGCAACTGGTCGTTTTCGCACCGCCATTTCAATTGATTTTTTCAACTTTTCTGGGTCAAAAATTTTTTTCTCGCCGTTTTTTTTAATCACCAAAATTTCACGCAATTGCACGCGCTCAAAAGTGGTAAAACGCGAATCGCAAGAAACGCAATAACGCCTACGCTTGATTGATTCTCCATCATCAGAAATGCGACTATCTTTAACTTGATTTTCAATATTTGAACAAAACGGGCAACGCATAAATAAATTAAATTTTTTCTAACAAGATTGAGTAAAAATTTTGACTAATTCTTCATTCATTTTTTCAAGCCTTCCGCCAAAGCCGCTTTGATAAAACCTTCAATTTCGCCGTTTAAAACGCTTTGAATGTTTCCAGTTTCAAAATCGGTGCGCAAATCTTTGACCAATTGATATGGATGAAGCACGTAAGACCTAATTTGATGACCCCAACTATTGTCGGTTTTTTGACTTTCGCTGGCGGCGAGCGCGTCGGTTTGTTTTTTTAACTCCAAATCGTAAAGGCGCGATTTCAGCATTTTCATACATTCGGCGCGGTTTCTAATTTGCGAACGGTCGTTTTGACATTGAACCACAATGTTAGTTGGCAAATGCGTAATTCTAACCGCCGAATCGGTGGTATTAACCGATTGACCGCCCGGGCCAGAAGAGCGAAAAACGTCGATTCGCAAGTCTTTTTCTTGCACTTCAATTTCAATAGCATCGTCAATTTCTGGATAAACCCAAACTGACGTAAAACTGGTTTGTCTTTTGCCGTTTGAATTGAATGGCGAAATGCGAACCAAGCGATGAACGCCCGATTCCATTTTTAGCCAACCAAAAGCAAAGCGACCCGAAATTTTTAGCGTTGCGCTGCGAATTCCCGCTTCGTCGCCTTCAAGCATGTTGACAATTTCGACTTTAAATTTTTTTGAAGCGCAAAATCTTTCATACATTCTCATTAACATTAAGCCAAAATCGCATGAATCGGTTCCACCCGCGCCGGCATTGATATCAAGAAAGCAATTATTGGCGTCAACTTCGCCAGAAAATAAACATTCAACTTCAAAATTATCGGCGGTTTTTTTAAGTAAAATTAGGTTATTTTGCGTGTCGTCTAAAAGCTGTAAATCGTTCTCTGATTTGGCTAAATTGAAATATTCCAAAGCATCTTTAACGCCATTTTCAATAGCTAAAAACGAATTTAGTTTTTCATCTAAAACCGATTTTTCTTTAAGAATTTGTTGCGCTTCAACTTTTCTTTCCCACAAAGCTGGATCTTCAGATTTTTGGTTTAAATCGATCAATTTTTCGCGGATTTTTTCTGGTTCAAAGACACCTCTTAATCAAAGCCAAAGAGGCTTCAATCGCATTAATTAAGTTTTCAATTTCGGCTGACATAAGGAAAAATATTGATGTTTTGGCAAGTCATTTTATGAAGCGAACTCTTTTTGACTTTAAGAGCCTATCTAAAATTTTTTTCAATCTCATATTTCGCCCCATTCTTGCTTATTTTTTAGTAAAATTACTCGCAATATATCCTGATATTGGTCGTAATTTTGTTAGAAAAGCACTAAAAATATGCCAAAATCTGAAATTAAAAAAAATCTTAGATAGGCTCTAAGATTTTTCGCCACTAAATTTTTTAAATCACCTAAAAAATGCCCAATTTAGAAACTTCAAATCTTGCTTTAAGCTCTTTGATTTTAACTTTATATTTGTTGCCCGGAATTACTTGGTCATTGATTTGGATGAAATATTCTAAAACCCGACCGCAAACTGATAAATTTTATTTTTCAGTTTATGCAATATTTGCTTCGGCCTTTTGTTATTTGGGCTGTTGGGCTATTTTGGCTATTTTTGGTTTTAAAGAAGATTTGGTAATCAAAATTTTTCAAGAAAAAATAATTGATTCGCCAAAACTAAAAATAATATTTTTTTCAACCGCAATTGGTTTGATTTTTGGCATTTTTTCGGTGATTGGCTCGCATAAAAAGTGGGTGATTCGATTGATGCAAAAGCTAAGAATAACTTTACGAGATGGGGAAAAAGACCTTTGGTGTTCATCGCTTTATGACCACATGGAAGAAAATTTATCTGACGCATTCATTAGAATTTACGATCAAAAAAGAGATCTGATTTATTCTGGATTGGCCTATAGAATATCTGAAGAAAAATTAGAAAAAGAATTACTTTTGTTAAATGTTACAATTCATCAAAACCCAACTGGAGAACTAATAGCTAAGAAAACAAAAATTTACTTAGTTTTTGACCACAGAGAGTTTTTTATCGAATTTTTATCAACAAATAAAAGCATCAAATAAAATGAATAATAATAGACCAAGTTCCTCTTGGAGAGATATTGAATTCAAAGGATTTACCAATCCTTGCGAAAGGCCAAACGAAAACACGCTTCCTCCTCCAGTTGGAATTCCTAGCTCTAAAATTCTACAAACTCAAAACTCAAGCCAAGCTCAAAATTCAAATCAACAAAGTAATTCTTCTAACAATTCCCCTAACTCTAAAAAATAAAATTATGAATAAAAAATTTGATCTTTGCGTTATTGGTGCTGGTCCGGGCGGTTATGTTGCCGCAATTCGCGCCGCACAACTTGGGCTTAAAGTTGGTATTGTTGAAGCCAATCATTTGGGCGGAATTTGTTTGAATTGGGGCTGTATTCCAACCAAAGCGCTTTTGAAATCTGCCGAAGTTCACCATCTTTTGCACAATTTAGACGCTTATGGATTTTCGGCGGAAAATATCAAATTTGATTTTACAAAAATTATTGAACGGTCGCGCGGTGTTTCCAAAAAATTAAGCGGCGGAATTGGCGGTTTGATGAAGAAAAATAAAATCGAGGTAATCGATGGTTTTGCTAAATTTTTAGATTCAAAAAAAATCTCGGTTTCGCAAAACGGTGTTGAAATAACTCAAGTTGAAGCTTCTTATTTTATTTTAGCAACGGGAGCGCGCGCTCGTGTAATTCAAGGCATGGAACCAGATGGAGAAAATATTTGGACTTATCGCGAAGCTATGACTCCAAAATCTTTGCCAAAATCTTTGTTGGTGGTTGGTTCGGGGGCGATTGGTTGTGAATTTGCCTCATTTTACAAAAATATGGGATCAGAAGTTACGCTAATTGAAATGGCAGAAAATATTCTGCCAGTGGAAGACGAAGAAATTTCTAAATTGGCGCGCAAATCTTTTGAAAAACAAGGGATTAAAATTCACACTTTGACCGCACTAAAATCTTTAAAAGTTAGCAAAAACCAAGTGACCGCATCAGTTGAAATTGCTGGCAAAATTGAAGAAATAAAGTCTGAAAAAGTCATTATGGCGGTTGGAATTGTTGCCAATGTTGAAAATTTGGGACTAGAAAAAACTAAAATAAAACTATCTAAAACTGGCATTGAAATTAACGATTATTTAGAAACTGCTGATGCCAATATTTTTGCAATTGGCGATGTTGCTGGCGCGCCTTGGTTGGCTCACAAAGCATCTCACGAAGGTGTTATTGCGGCTGAAAAAATCGCCAGCAAATTAGGTAAATACGACGGCAAAAAAATTCACCCAATTAACAAAGAAAATATTCCGGGTTGCACTTATTCAATGCCGCAAATTGCTTCGGTTGGTTTGACCGAAAAAAAGGCTTTAGCAGCGGGCAAAAAAATAAAAGTTGGTCGATTTCCTTATATGGCAAACGGCAAAGCAATTGCGATGGGCGAAACCGAAGGTTTAATTAAAGTTATTTTTGACGAAAAAACTGGTGAACTTTTGGGTGCGCATTTAATCGGCGCCGAAGTAACCGAAATGATCCAAGGTTATGTAATTGCCAAACAAGCGGAGTTAACCGAAGAAGATTTAATGCAAACAATTTTTGCTCATCCAACAATGTCAGAAATGATGCATGAAGCGGTTTTAGATGCTTACGGCAAAGTGATTCACTTTTAATTTGACAAACAAATTTGGATCCATATTTTGCCGCCCGCCTTTCTGTTATTTTCGCCTGCAGCCCTTTAAAAAAGCTGCTAAGCTTA
>CANEUK010000008.1 GCA_947441695.1 Rickettsiales bacterium | reverse complement strand
TTGTTTAAAAAAGATTTGAACTAATAAAATTTTAATAAAGAGCGGCGAAAAATATGAATGCAATCAAATTTAGCAACAAATTTTCTAACAAATTTTTTTCAGATTCGCCATATAACCAAATAAAACTTCTGGAACATTTATTGAACCATCTTGGTTTTGGTAATTTTCTAAAATTGCCACCAAAGTTCTACCAACCGCCAAAGCCGATCCATTGAGCGTGTGGGCAAAATAATTTTTACCATCGCGCTTAAATTTTATTGAAGCGCGGCGCGCTTGAAAATCGCCACAATTTGAGCAACTTGAAATCTCGCGATATTTCGCCTGACTTGGAAGCCAAACCTCTAAATCATAAGTTTTTTTAGCACCAAAACCCATATCGCCAGTGCAAAGCAAAATTTTTCTGAAAGGCAATTCAAGGCGACGCAAAATTTCGCAAGCGATATTGGTCATTTTTTCGTGTTCAGCGTCAGAATTTTCGGGCGTTGTAATTGAAACCAATTCAACTTTTTTAAATTGGTGTTGGCGAATTAAGCCTTTGGTGTCTTTGCCAGCCGAACCAGCCTCGCGTCTAAAACAAGGCGTGTAAGCGGTAAATCGCAAAGGCAAATCATTTTCGTTTAAATTTTTTTTAGAAACCAAATTTACCAAAGAAACTTCGGAAGTTGGAATTAGCCAATAATCGTCAGTTGTTTTAAAGGCTTCGTCAGCAAATTTTGGTAATTGTCCGCTGTTAAACATGGCGTTTGATTTAACCAAATTTGGCGGCGAAATTTCGTTATAGCCGTTTTCTAGCGCAACATCGAGCATAAAATTTGATAGCGCGCGCTCAAGTCTGGCAAGGTTTGAAGACAAAGTTGAAAAACGCGCGCCCGACATCAAAGCTGATTGCTCAAAATCGAGCATTCCAAGTTTTTCGCCAAGTTCGTCATGCGATTTTGGCGTAAAATCAAAAATTTTTGGCGTGCCAAATTTTTCAATTTCAATATTTTCTTCTTCGCTTTTTCCAATTGGCGCAGAAACGTCGGGAACGTTGGGAATTGTGGCTAAAAGCTGGTTTAATTTTTCGTCGATTGAAAAATCATTTTCGGCTGCGGCAAGCTGCTTATTAATTTCTTGCCCTTGTTTTAGTAGGTTTTCTATTTCTTCAGAAACCATCCCGCTTTCAACAATTCTGCCAGAGCTGGTGGCACTTTTTGTAAAACCAGCTTTTCTTTTTTCTTCAGCCATTTGTTGCGCCAATTTATTTCTTTTGGCTTGAAGCTCTTGAATCAAAAAGGTTTTTTTACGTTTTTCTTCGTCAATTGCTAAAATTTCTATCGCCTTAAATGGCGCGCTTCGCGATTTCATCGCCGCATCAAATTTTTCGGGGTTTTCGCGAATCCATTTTAAGTCTAACATTTTTGGTTTGGTTTTGGGTTAAAAAAAGAAACAAATGATTAATTAGCTAACAGTTTTTAAGAGCAATTTCAGTATTTTTCATCGCTTCAACGGTTCCAATGTGAAAGTATTTTCCTGCCAATTCAACGCCGCCAACTCGCTTTAATAGTTCATTTTTTCCAAATTCATTTTTGCGAAAGTAAAAATGCAACATCGAAAAGCATTTTTTTGGAGCATTTTTTAGAATTTTTGGATTGATAATTTGCAAACCAACAAAAACGTGGCTCATTTTTTTTTCGTCAAATCTAAATAAATTTTTGCCATTAAAATCAAAATCGCCGCCATCTAAATTTTTGTCATAACCCAAATAATCGGCAGTTTTTTTCAAACCCAAAAGAACGTCGCAATCTTGCGAATTCCAAGCGTTGCTTAAAATTTTAATGTCAGAAATCGCGCTATTTTCTTGCCATAAAACATCGCCATTAATTGCTAAAAGCGGCTGCTCAAAATCAATCAAATTACTTGCAAAAACCAGTCCGCCAGCGGTTTCGAGCTTTTCAAATTCGCGCGAAAAAATAATTTTTGGATTACCCAAACTTTTAATGTGATTCTCGATTTGTTCGCTCAAATAAAAGCCGTTGATGATAATTTTTTTGATTGACGAAATCGCGTCTAATTTTTCGATTGCATAATCAATAATCGCCTTGTTTTTGATTTTTATCAAAGGCTTGCAAACTTTGTCGGTTAAAGGTCGCATGCGTTCGCCACGACCTGCGGCGAAAATAAAAGCTTGGGTAATTTTTGTCATTTTTCGTTGTAATCTTCGTTTAAAAATCCACCAACTTGCGCTTCCCACAATTTTTTGTAAAAGCCGTTTAAAGCAAGTAATTCTTGGTGTGAACCGTCTTCGACAATTTTTCCTGAATCAAAAACCAAAATGCGATCCATGTGTTGCAACGTTGAAAGACGGTGCGCGATAACGATGGTGGTTTTTTGTTCCATTAAATTTACCAAACTTTCTTGAATTAGATTTTCGTTGATTGAATCGAGTTGGCTGGTGGCTTCGTCTAAAATTAAAATTGGCGCATTTTTTAAAAAAGCCCGCGCAATTGCAATGCGTTGGCGTTGACCGCCCGAAAGTTTAACGCCACGTTCGCCAACAAGTGAATTATAACTCTCGGGCAAGGTTTCGATAAATTCGTGCGCGTGCGCTTTTTTTGCCGCCGCGATAATTTCTGGTTCGCTGGCGTTTTCGCAGCCGTAAGAAATATTTTGCAAAAGCGTGCGGTGAAAAAGTGACGGATCTTGCGGAATCACGCCAATTGAGGCGCGAAGCGAATTTTGAGAGATTGAAGAAATATTTTGCCCGTCAATTAAAATGCGACCTTGTTCAACGTCAAAAAGGCGTAAAATCAAATTAACAAAAGTGGTTTTGCCGCCGCCCGATTGACCAACCAGCCCAATTTTTTGCCCCGATTTGATGGTGATGTTTTTGTCGCAAAAAAGTGCTGATGAATTGTCGTAAGAAAAACCAACATTTTCAAAAATTATTTCGCCGCGCGTTATTTTTAAATCTTTTGCATTGTCGCAATCCTTGATTTGTAAGGGTTGATTGATGATTGACAAAGCTTGGTTTACGGTGCCAACATTTTCTAAAAAAGTGCGCATTTCGTTCATAGCTTGCCACATGCCGTGAATAATGTAGGTATTGACGGTAAAAATTAGCATAAAATCACCAAGCGTGACGCGGTTTTGGGCGTAAAGCCAAATTAGCAAAATAATGCAACCAGCAAAATAAACCGAAAAAGTTAGACCTTGCAGCGTATAAAACTTGATTAAAAACAAGTCGCGGCGTTTTGAAAATTTAGCATAATCATCTTGCAAAGCCTTAATTCTGTTGCTTTCAAAGCTGCGTCGCGAAAAAAGCCGCACATTTGAAATATTGCCCAAAACATCAACTAAATTGCCCATGATTTTGGTTTGTTGGTCGGCTGTGGCAATCGACATTGGACTAACTTTTTTGGCACCTTTAATTGCCATAAAAATAAATAGAGCCGCCCAAGCTAGTAGCCCAAAAGCAAAAAATTTATGAACCAAAAGCAGGGTAAAAAAAGCGATGATAAGGCTTAAAATTGTGCCAAGAAAAGCGTAAATTATTGTTGCCAAAATTTTGTCGGTCAAACCAGTTACGTCGCGTACTTTATTGGCAAGCGAGCCAGCAAAATTATTTTGAAAAAAATTGTTTGAATGTTGCATGGCGTATTCCATCGACTCGGAAGCGATTTTTTTTCGCATTAGCGGCGTTAAATTCATCCAAGAATAGTCGCAAATGCGCCAGATAAATCCGGGTAAAAACCCCAAAATAATCAGCAATAGCGCGGTTGGCCAAACTTGAGAAACTATTTGTTCGCGCGGCGTTATTGCAAGTTGGTCGATTAAAATTTTTGAAACATAAGGCCAAAGCGAAAGGTCGATGGCGTTGTAAAGAACCACAAATAAATGCAATCCAACCCAATATTTAAAAGGCTTGATCGAATTTAGCAGAAATGTGAAAGCGGTTTTTGGTTTGGTCATTTTTTATAAACCTGAACTAATTGAAAATACCGAGCTTAAAAAAGCTAAAAATCTATTGCGGATGCGACGATTCTCCGCGCAGCAATTCAAAATAAACCAAAATTCTTGCTTAAGAGTTGAATTTGAGCTTTTTAAACCACATCCAAACCAATATCAGCCGCGCGCGCTGAATGCGTAAGTAAGCCAACCGAAATAAAATCAACTTTTAGATCAGAAAATTTTTTGATATTTTGCAAATTAACGCCGCCCGAAAGTTCGATTTGACATTTTTTATTAATTAGCGCGATTGCCTTTTTGATGTCGGCAATTTTCATATTGTCGAGCAAAATGATATTGGGCTTTGATTTTAAAGCCTCGGCGACTTGCGTCAAATTATCGCACTCAACTTCAATTTTTAGATTTTGCTGATTTTTTTTTGCCAACTCAATTGCTGGAAAAACGCCGCCAGCAGCGGCAATGTGATTGTCTTTAATTAAAATCATGTCGGCCAAACTAAAGCGGTGATTTTTTCCGCCGCCTTTTAAAACCGCATATTTTTCAAGAGCGCGTAAGTTTGGCAAAGTTTTTCGCGTGTCTAAAATTTTGATTTTTTTGTTGTTAAGCGTTGCAACAAATTTTTGGGTTAGGGTTGAAACGCCACTTAAATGTTGAATTAAATTGAGCAAAACCCGCTCGCCAGCAAAAATTAACTTGGCATCGCCAAAGCCTTGCGCAATTGGCTTGCTTGGGTTTGAAGCTTGTCCGTCTTTAATTGAAATTTTTAAATCAAGTTTAGAATTTTTAAACTTTGGTGAACTTTTTAGAACCTCAAAAACCTTTAACATTATTTCTTTGCCACAAAAAATAATTTCTTGTCGAGCCTTGATTTCAAAGGCAATTAGGGTGTTTTTAGAAATTGTTAAATCGGAAGTTGCGTCATCAAAAGCGCAATCTTCAATCAGAGCGTTTTCTACGACTTTGGCGATTTCTGATTTTAGGTTTTGTGAGGACATTGGCGAGGATCAAATTTTTGTTTTTTTAATTTAGCCAAACGTTCATTGATAAAATGACGCATAAAGTTCATTTCGTTTGCAGAAATTTGACGCTGACCGTTTTCACTTTCTTTGATTAATTTTTCAATTACCTCGAAAGCTAAACAAGATTCTCCAGATTCTTCAAGCAAAAAAGCGGGCAATTCTTTTGTCCAAAGTGGTGCGTTTTTAGCGTTATTTTTAGCCAGTTTTTGCGCTAATTCCAATGCCCGAGCTTGATTGCCCAAATTGTTTTTAGCGATGTAAATTGATTGAAAAATCCACCACCAATTAGCGTCAATATCTTTGGAAGAATGCTCGTCAAGATAATCAACAATATAACGCGTATCTTCTTTTTTTTGGGTTTGAGAATAGTAATAGCTGGCAAGAGCGGGAGTAAAATTTGAGTTTTTGTTTAAAGTGTCGAGAACCTTCATCCAAGCGTAAATGCGTGAATAATCGTAATTTTTCAATGCCACAAAACCAGCAAAAACATCTCCAGAATTTTGCAAGCGCGAACCCAAAATTCTAAACAAAAACTCTTTGTCGCCCAAAGACAAAGTAGAAACCAAATATTGATTTGGCGCAGGCGGTACTAAATCAAAAGATGGTTTTAAATTTTCGTTTTTTTTCCAAAAAAAAATTTGGCACACAAAAGTTGCAACAAAAAGCCAAAAGAAAATTTTGTGAGAATAAAGGTGAAAAAAAAATCTCGGAGTCATGAAAGAGAGCGATAAAAAACAAAATTAATTAGCTAACAGTATTTAGAACTGCTTCTTTTTAAAATCGTGAAAAGCCATGAAAATCATGAGCGGAATGTAAATTAGCGATTGCAATAAAATGATTTTCAAGCTGCTAAAATCTTTAATTCCGTAAGAAAACCAAGAGCTTTGAGTAAAAAGATCGAGACGAGGAAAAAACACCGAAAGAAATTTTAAGATTGCGCCAAAAAAATGGCTTTTTACTTGCGAAAGGTTTTGAGGAAAATTTATTGCCAAAACAAAAACTCCCATCAGTCGCGAAATTAGATAAAAGCCGAACGAAGCCATAATTGCTGAAAAGGAATTTTTTAAAATCAGCGACGATAAAAGTGAAAAAGAAATCAGAATTATCAGCTCAAAAAGTAGGCTAAGCGACCAAACCAAAAGCCCTAAAACATTTGCCTTAACCACAAAGAAAATTGCCAAATTAAGTGGTAAAAAAACCAGAAAAGCAGCAATAAAAAAACCCAACAAATAGCCTAAAATAAACTGCTCGCGACTGATTGATTTAGAAATTATAAATTCAACTTCTTTGTTTTCGAAAGCGCGATTAACACTAAGACACACAAACAAAATCATGCCAATTGCCAAAATGGCGCGCGACGAACCAGCAATATAAGCCGCAGTTGCTTGTTGTTGCTCAATTAAAGAAGTTGAACCAAGAAAAATAGAAAGCGAAAACGAAGAAAAAAGAGCGATAAAAAGACCGATATAAAGGCGATCTCTGATTCCAGAAAGAAGGATATATTTTAAGATAGATTTCATCGCTTAGTTGTTAAAATAGCGACGACGGTTGGTATCGAACTTTTGTTGGATGTCGCGATCATTTTTATCAACCTTGTTAGTGCCTTTGATGATAGTTGCTTTGATAAAAATTACGGTTTCAACAATATTCGTTTCCTTCTTAACTGTTTTAAAAAACCAGCCAAGAATTGGAATTCGATTCAATAAAGGCACGCCTGAATCGATATTAGTTGTAGTGTCTTTCATTAAGCCCCCAATAACCAAAACTTCGCCACTTTTAATTTTAGCAATTGTTGAAAGAGATCTGGTTTGAATAACTGGAATTTCGTTTTTTATGCCACTTGGACTTGCTGGGTCGGTCACCACTGTGCCACTTTTGATTGATAAAGTGGGTTTTATATTCATCACAATTTCATCAGTTTTTGCGTTAATTGAAGGAGTTATTTCAAGTTGAACTCCAATATTTTCTTCTATCTTAGTTGAGGTTATGCTTCCAGTGGTAACGGGGGTTGAGCCTGAAGTGGTGGTTACGGTTTGGTTATTGTCTATTTTAAAATAAACCAATTTATCGCCAAAATTCAGTGATGCTTTTTGATTGTTCATGGCGTGAATTCTTGGGCTAGAAAGGGTTCTGGTGCTTCCAAATTCTTCTAGCGCATCAACTGAACCAGAAAGATTATCGTTAAATATTTTGATAGTTGAGGTGTTCAATCCACCAGTGACTCCAACTAGACCGCCAACACTAGCTATTTTATTGCCAAGTGAAGACCATTTAATGCCAGTTTTGTAATTTTCGCTTAGTCCAACCTCAATCACTTTTGCTTCAATTAAAACTTGTGAAGAGGCTGATGATTCAACGTCTGCAAGATATTCTAAAACCATTTCATGTTCTTTTTCTGTGGCAAAAACAGAAATTATTCCGGCAGATTTATTTGAAGAAAGCGAAGAAGTTCCGCCAGAAGAGGCCGCACCTGCAACGCCTGAAGAAGATGTGTCAGAAGAAGAAATTGTGAAAATTGATTTAATGTTGGTTTCAACATCGCCCCAAAGTTGACCATCGATTAAGTAATCGACAAAGTAATTTTTCATGTAAGGAGCATCGCGCTCGAAATGTAAAACGCCGTTTAAGTAAGTATAGCGCAGTTTTCCAAGGGTTGCGATGCGATCAATTACTTCTTTGAATGGGCGATTTTTGGCGTTAATAATTACTCCACCAGAAATTGACGGATCAATATCTACATCAATTTGGGCGACCCTTCCAAGTTCAATTAACACGTCTTTAAGCGGAACTTGGTCAGTTACTGAAAAAGAAATTGTTTTGCTGCCACCAATTACCGGAGGCGGAGGCGTCATGATTAATTTTGAAATAACGGGAATTGGAGCTTCATTTTTTGAACTGGATTCATTTTTTTTTGCATCTTTCAGCGGGTTTTTCATCAAACTTTCTTTGATCTCAATTCTGCTAAGTCCGTTTTGGGTATCGAAAGGATCAATTTTTCCTTGGTAGCAAGAAAATGAGTTAATAAACAGCAAAAAACATAGAAACTTTTTTAACGCGTTAAGTGGTCTTAACATCTGATTTTACTGATTTGGTTATAGGCTGGAGTTGCAAAAAGCTGGCGGATGTTATTTTTGAAGTTTTTTTTGGCAATTGATTTTCTTTAAATGATTTTTAGTTTAATTTATCGTTCCAATTTTCTACAAAAATTTCCTTAGAGCCTGTCTCAAAATCTTAAAAAAACCTCTCCAAAAAAAATCTAACAAAATGATTAAAGAACAAGATAAAATCTTTACTAATCTTTATGGCTATAATTCGCCAAATCTGGCTTCGGCAAAATTGCGTGGCGATTGGTCTGAAACTAAGAAATTTCTGGATCAAGGTTCAGAATGGCTAATTCAACAAGTTAAAGATTCTGGCCTTAGAGGTCGCGGTGGCGCTGGTTTCCCAACTGGTACTAAATGGTCTTTCGTTCCTAAAAAATCTGACCCAAAAGAAGGCAAGCCGCATTATTTGGTGATTAACGCCGATGAATCCGAGCCGGGAACTTGCAAAGATCGCGATATTTTGCGCAACGATCCTCATAAATTAATCGAAGGTTGCTTAATTGCTGCGCGCGCAATCAATGCCAACACTTGCTACATCTACATTCGTGGTGAATATTATAATGAAGCAGTTGCGATGCAGCGTGCAATTGATGAAGCTTATGATGCAAAATTAATCGGTAAAAATGCCTGTAATTCGGGTTGGGATTTGGACATTTATATTCATCGCGGCGCTGGCGCTTATATTTGCGGCGAAGAAACCGCGCTTCTCGAAAGTTTAGAAGGAAATAAAGGTCAACCCCGTTTAAAGCCGCCATTTCCAGCGCTTGTTGGGCTTTATGGTTGTCCGACGGTTATTAATAACGTTGAATCAATCGCGGTTGTTCCAGAAATTTTGCGTCGCGGAGCTTCTTGGTTCGCAGGTTTAGGGCGCGAAAGAAATACTGGAACTAAAGTTTTTTGCATTTCTGGCCACGTAAACAAACCATGTAATGTTGAAGAAGAGATGGGAATTTCACTTCGCGAATTAATCGAAAAACATGCTGGCGGCGTGCGCGGTGGTTGGGATAATCTTTTGGCGGTAATTCCCGGTGGTTCTTCGGTGCCGCTTTTAAAAAAAGAAATTTGCGATACCGTTTTAATGGATTTTGATTCGCTAAAAGCCGCAGGTTCTGCTCTTGGAACTGCGGGCGTAATTGTGATGGATAAATCAACCGACGTAATCGCCGCAATTGCCCGCCTTTCTCATTTTTACAAACATGAATCTTGCGGACAATGCACGCCATGTCGGGAAGGAACTGGTTGGATGATGCGAATTATGGATCGCATGATTGAAGGCAACGCTAAAAAAGAAGAAATTGATCAACTTTACAATCTAACCAAGCAAATCGAAGGTCATACAATTTGCGCTTTGGGTGATGCGGCAGCTTGGCCAGTTCAGGGTCTGATTAAAAATTTTCGAAGCGAAATGGAAGATAGAATCGAAAAGAGACAAAAATAATTTTGAAGTTTTTTATTGAGTTTGATTTATCTCAAATTCAAACGAAGCTTTGCTAATAGATTTTTCTTTCATCTTAAAATCTAAAAAATGGAATGGATCAAACTAGATTTAAAATATTGAAATTCTTATCAGATTAAAAAATTCTTAATCTCATTTGCAAAAAATATTCAAAATGATTTTTGTTTTTTTACAGAAATTGCCCTAAAATGTTTTTGTTAAAAAAGTCTTTATTCAAGTTTCACATTGAAGTTGACACTAATTTTATACATCTATTTATTGCGCTCTAACATTAGAAAGCTGAAGCTCTCTCAAGAATGCCAAAGCAATTAAAAAATGAATAAAAAAAATTAATTTGAGATAAAATAAAATATTTCACACCGCAGAAAGATTTTTTATTTTATTTAAAAAAACAAAATTATTGTTTTGGCAGAGAAAGAAAAAATAGATTTTTTTTATCTACTTTTTGCTTTCTCTAATTCTATGCTCAATCAAATCAAAACCTCGTTTGAATTTTAGGTAATATTGAAGTTAATGATTTTTTGTTGAAATTTATTTATCTAAACTGATTCAAGATTTGGATTTTTATGAAAATCTATTGCGGACGCACGAATTCTCTTTGCGCGTAGCAATTCAAAGCCGATTCAAATTCGATGAAATTCGAATCTGATTAGGTATAATATGAGATATTCATAAAAAACTTTGAAGAGCGCAGGTGATTAATAAAAATTGCTTTTTAGGAGCGTAGCTCAACTGGTAGAGTAGCGGTCTCCAAAACCGTTGGTTGGGGGTTCGATTCCTCTCGCTCCTGCCAATTTATACAATGTAAAAAAAGCCCTTAATAAATGATTAAATTTCTTAGAGATACATTTGGAGAAATAAAAAACCTTTCTTTTCCTTCAAGAAAAGAGACTTTATTTATAACCTTGGTTTCAATTGTAACCATTACTTTGGTTTCGATCTTGATATTAATAATAGACTTTATTGCCTCTAAAACAGTAGGGTTAATTTTTGGTATATAATAAATTTCGCTTTAATGAGCTGTTTTTGTTGCTCATTTAGTTTCTTTCAAATCTCAAGTATAAACTATTCTCTTACTAAAATATGGAAAATAACAATAAGTGGCACATTGTAAACGTGGTAGCTGGACAAGAAAACAAGGTTGCTTCAGCAATTAAGTCGCTGATCATCAAAGATTCGCTTGATAAGAAAATAACCGATGTTTTGGTTCCCAGCAAATTGGTAATAAAAGTAAAAAAAGGTCAAAAAATACAAGAAGCTCAAAAACTCTTTCCTGGATATGTCTTTATTAATGCAGATCTAAAAGACGGAGAAGTTTACGGTTTAATCAACTCAATTCCCAAAGTTATGGGTTTTTTAGGAGATAAAAATAATCCCAAGGTGATTTCTGAATCAGAAATGGAAAAAATATTAAATGCCTCTTCCGTGAACGAACAAAACAAAAAAACACTAACTTTTGAAGTTGGAGAAAATCTAAATATCAAAGAAGGTTCTTTTGAATCTTTTTCTGGAGTAGTTGAAAGCTTTGATTCGGAAAAACAAAAAATAAAAATTTCTGTTTCGATTTTTGGAAGAGCTACTTCTATTGAGTTGAATGTTGATCAAGTAGAAAAAATATCCTAGGAGCAACATTCTTAAAATTAATTAGCCATTTAAAACCAATAAATACCCACATCTTTCCTAATTTTAATCGGGTATTTACAACAAGGTTTGCAATTGAAAAACCTTGATTACAAATAATCCAAAAACACTTTTAATGATTTTGCGTTTTTTAGCAGAAACTTACTCGTTTTAGAAACTAGTTTTAGCTTGCTCGCAGATTCTTTATTTTTTAATTGAGCGAGTTGCAAATTACCCTTAAATTGCCTGCAAATCCCAAAGTTTTTTGTATAAACTATTATTATCTGCCAAAAGCTCGTCATGTTTTCCTTCTTCAATAATTTTTCCGCCTTCTAAAACAATAATTCTATCTAAATGTTTTAGCGTTGAAAGTCGGTGCGCAATTGCAATTACGGTCTTTTTGGCGGTTTTTGATTTATCGTCAATTAACAAATTTAGGCTAGCTTGAATTTGACTTTCTGATTGCGAATCAAGGCTAGAAGTTGCTTCGTCCAAAATTAAAATTGGCGCGTCTTTTAAAATTGCTCGCGCAATTGCCACGCGTTGGCGTTGTCCGCTGCTTAATTTTATTCCGCGCTCGCCAACTAAAGTTTCATATCCGTTTGGCAAAGCGGCAATAAAATCGTGGATATTCGCCATTTTGGCGGCTTGTTCAATTTCTTTTTGGCTAGAATTTTCTTTTGCGTAGCCAATATTTTCACCAATTGAGCGGTGAAACAACATTGTATCTTGCGGAATTAGGGCAATTTGAGCGCGCAAACTTTCCGAAGAAATTTCGTAAATGCTTTGATTATCAATTAAAATATCGCCCGCCAAAACTTTAAAATTTTTCAGCAAAAGCGACGTAATCGTTGATTTTCCTGCGCCCGAATATCCAACTAATCCAACTTTTTCGCCCGCTTTGATGTGTAAATTTAAGCAGTCAAAAATTTTTTCGCCGTTTTCATAACAAAATTGCAAATTTTTAAAAATTATTTCGCCGCCATCAACCCGCAAATCTTTGGCGTTTGGCTTATCAATTGAATCTTGCGGCGTTTTTAAAATTGAAAATGACGAACGAAAATCGCCCATTTTTGCCGCAAATTCACCAATTTCACTAACTAAACGCCAAATGGCCTCGACCACAAAAAAGGTTGAAGTCATCACAAAAACAAAATCGCCGCTAGAAACCAAATTTTTTTGGCGCAAGTGAATCATAAAAATAAACATCGAAAATATCATCGCAGAATACATCACGCCGCCAATCAAAGCCATATTCAAATCGCATTTAATTTGCGCGTAATCTTTTTTGGCAACATCAATTGCGGTGAATTTTTTGATTTTTTCTAGCTCACGTTTTTTGGCGTTAAGAAAAAAAATTGAAAAAATATTAGTGATGTTGTCAGCAACCAAACCAATTACTTCGTGCTTGCTATCATTGGTTGCGGCAGAAAGTTTGCCGACTTTGAGCGACATTTTTAGCATTATCGGAAAAAACACCAAACTCCAAATTGCCACAAAAATAAAAAGCGGAAAATTGATAAAAGCCAAAGCCGAAATGCCAATAACTATATTCAAAAAAGGGTGCGTAATTCGATGATGAACGCCAAACCACAAATTGTCGTAGCCCGTGACAATTCCCTTGATTTTGCTAGTAATTGAGCCGCTTGGCGTGTTTTGAAAAAACTGATAAGAGTGATTTTGCACGTAAGCGTAAGATTGCGCCACAATGTCGGCGCGCACAAAAGGCTGCGATTTCATCCAAGCAAATTGGCTGATGCGCCACGTGGTTTCGAGCAATAAAATTGATCCGATATAAAGCGCGATTGGAAAAAACAAATCGCTATATCGCACAATTGCCGCGCCGCCAAAGGCGTCAACCACAAGCTTGAGCGAATACATATTGGCAACGTTGTAAAACCCACCGATAATTGGCGCTTGCATCATCAGCAAATACCACCATTTGTAAGGCTTGATGATTTGCCACAAAAAAGATGGAATTGTGTTTTGTTTGCCTGCTTTCACTTTTAAAAAGTTTTTAAAATTTCTAAGTAAGTTTTTTGCAAATCTTCAATTTCTGAAACTTCGGAAAATTCATCAATTTGATGCGCGGTTTTATTTACCAAGCCAATTTCAACAACTTCGGCAAAATCTTTGATAAATCTGGCGTCAGAAGTTCCGCCGCTGGTGCTTAAAACTGGTTTTTTGCCGCAAATTTTTTCAACCGAATTTGCCACAATTTCTGCTAAAACTTTTGGCGCACTTAAAAAACTTTCGCCGCTTGTTCGGTGGCTCAATTCAAAACTGGCGCCAAAACCAACAGTTTTTTGGCAAGCATATTCAACTAGTTCGATAATTGATTGCGACGAATGCAAATCGTTAAAACGCACGTTAAAAGCGCACTCGCATTCATTTGGAATGACATTTCCGCCTAAATTTTGCGAAGAAATTGCGGTGATTTCTAAGTTTGTTGCGTCAAAAAATTTAGTTCCTTCGTCAAATTTGTGAGTTTTTAAAATCTGCAAAAGATTTACCAAAATTGTGATTGGATTTAACGCGTTTTGCGGATAAGCCACGTGACCTTGTTTGCCAATAATTTTTAGCTTAAAGCCAATCGAGCCGCGCCTTCCAACTTTTATCATTTCGCCAAATTTTTCAGGATTTGTTGGTTCGCCAACCAAGCAATGGCTAATTTTTTTGCCCGAATTTTTCATCCAATCCAACACTTTTTTGGTGCCATTTATTCCGTCTGCTTCTTCGTCGTTGGTAATTAAAAAGCCAATTCCAAAATTTGGAGCAAAATCAGGAACAAAATCGGGTGATTTTTTTTCGGTCAAAAATTCTTCCACAGCCGCAACAAAACAAGCAATTGCGCATTTCATATCGGCGGCGCCGCGACCAAAAATTTTTCCTTCAATAATTTTGGCAGCAAACGGATCGTGCTTCCACGCCGCTTTATCGCCTTCATTTACCACGTCGGTGTGACCTGCAAAATACAAAACTTTATCGCAATTTTTGGGGTTAAAAACCGCGTGCAAATTATTGACTTTGTAAGACAAATCGCCCTCAAATTCTAAAAAATCACAAGTAAAACCAAGTTTTTTTAAGTAATTTCCAAGAAATTCTAAAACCTGTGGATTGTTGCCGCTGTAAGACGGAATTTGAATCAATTTTTGCGAAAGCTCAATTGCGCTTAGTTTTTTTGTCATGGTTTGATTATGATTAATCAAATTCAAACTCTGTTTGAATTTGGGTTTGTTTTGAATTGCCAGCTTTTAAAGCTTCACTTTTTTCTGAAGAAATAGTTTTGGACGTAAATTTTGCTAGGATCCCCAAAAATCAATTCAAATCCAAAAGAATATTCAAGCAGAATTTTCAGCTAAATTTCGCTTAAATTCTAACTCAAACTCATTTGGGCTTTTGTGGTGTAATTTTTGAATGAAGATAATTTTGGTTATACTCGTTGAACCAGCATTTCAGTGATTTCGTAAGACTTCCTAAATAATCCCGTTCATTAATCCAAAGGCATTCTTCTTTCATGGTTCGCGTGAAGCGTTTCGTGTCGGAATTGCCTTTGGGGTTGTTATAGCTGGTGAAGGCGAGATTAATTCCTAGCGCTTCGCAAGTTTTCTTCAAATAAGTTGGCAGCCTTTTTGCTCGCAATTTTTTATTTTTTTAATTGAGCGAGTGGCAAATTACTTGCTTCGCTGCGTCATTTGTCTGACATCAGATTAAGTTCATAACCTCTTTTTATTACCTCATCTCTGACCCCGCTTGGAAACTGATTGTTAACTGTCATTTCAACTGCTTTTAGCCAATCGCAGCCTTACTTTTTATATCAGCGGAAAAAGAGAAAGAATGGCGAAGTAAATAAGCCAGAAGAAACCGTAAACATAATTTGCGCATCCACTATTTTTAGCGTTTAAAATTACCATTCTTTAGGAAGAATAAAGTTTGCTTTTGCACTTCTTTGTTAGATGGGAAAAAGGTATGAGACGCACTAACCACAATATGATCTTTCATTCCTTCTAACTTAGTTCTTTTAACCGCAACTTTGCCATCATTTTCTCCAGGAATTATTGCCGATGAAATTGGATCAATAGTTGCGTTCCCCGCAATAATCCCAAGCTCGTAATTCACTTCGCCAAAAATGTGTTTTACCGCACTTTGATCGGTAATTAATTGTTGACCAGCAGGCCCAAATATTTTTTTGTAAGGCCAAAAGTTTTTCACAAAATCTGCAACTTCACTGCCTTGATTTGGCGGTGCTAGTTGAACAACTTTTCCTAGATTTTTGTAATTATTTTTATGGATTAATGCACGAACAATTAACCCGCCCATTGAATATCCAATGAAGTGTATTGGCTTTTTTTCATTAGTTCTTTGGAAAATTTCTTTATTTATGATTTCTGTCAGATCTTCAATTTTATGAGTCGTGGAGGGGTAACTTAAATTGATAACATCAAACCCATCTTTTTGTAGGTAGGTGGCAAGTGTTTGCATATGCTTATTTGATCTGGCAATGCCGTGCAAAATTATAACATAATCACCGTCATTTCTTAGACCAGAAGCTTGAGCAGAGTTTGAGAACAGTAAAAAATTACATTTTAAAATAGAGAAAAATTTGCGGATCATTTTTCAAGACCTCGCAAATAATTCTCTATCAAAGAATCAGTTAAAATTTCAACAGATGCAGTTCCTGCAACATTCAATTTTTGCGTTAGGCTTAGTACACAAATTCCGTGAATACTTGCCCAAATTACTTTTGCATGCTTTAAAGCTTCTGATTTTTTGCTGATAAATTCCGATAATAGACTCTCAACAATACTAAAAAGCTTTTCTATTCTTTGATTATACCACTCAGGAAAATCTAACTCGGGAGGTATGTTATATTCAAATAGAGCGCTCCAGCTATTACGATTTTTATGAGCAAAATCGATACAAAGCTTTGCAAGCTGCTTAATGGCCTTTGCATTTTTTAGTTTTGGATTAAGACCCTCTTCAATGAATTTCCCCATATCATCAAGTGTTGCTGCATTAATGTGCAAAACTATATCATCGTAATTATCAAAAACATTATACAGGGTTCCAACCGTGTAACCAATTTCTTTCGCAATTTGACGCGTGCTGAAACCAGAGAATCCAGAATTCTTTATAAGATTCAAACCAGATGAAACTACCATTTCTCTTATCTCTTCTTTTGTATGATCATTTCTTCTTGCCATTTTAATTTTACACTGTTTAATTAATATTTTATTTTTTTAAATCAACAACTAATTTATGATTATCAAGGTATTGCTAATCAAATGTAGAAAAGAATTGCTTCCTATTAAAAAAACAGAAAAATTGAGTTCTAAATCATGTCAATTGCTTTGGAGTAACGTTTGTTTTTTCTGTTGAATCGAGCA
>CANEUK010000007.1 GCA_947441695.1 Rickettsiales bacterium | reverse complement strand
CCAAGCGGAAATCTGCCGGGATTAGTAATTTCTAGGTAATCGGGATATAATTTAACCGCAATATCTCCTCTTTGGGTATAAGGACGGTGAATAATAGAATTAACCAACAATTCTCGAATTACGTCTTTTGGGTAATTGAAAATTAGTTTGCGAGAAGCTCCATCCGAAATTTCAACTCCTTCGTCCCATTCTGGAAATTCTAAAATTTTTTCCACCAACTCTTTTGGATTTAGGTAATAGTCATCGAAAGTTATTTTTTTATTCTCTCTTCTCTTTCGTCGTATTTTAAAAATGTTACAGTTGGGCAGTAAGAAAGTTTGCCGCGATCTTGTCGAGAGCCAATCCAGAGAATTCCGAGATTTGTTAGATAACTTTCATCGGTAAAAAAATAATGTTCCAAAATCTCTTCATCACTCATTTTTTTAACAAAATCGCTAACGCGCTCCTTTTCGGCAGATTTGATTTGTGAGATGAAATTTCTTAGCTTTTCGTCGTTAATTTTATCTGCAAAAACCTTGGTTTTTTTAGTTTCCCAAATGAAAGATGGCTTGTCGTTAAGAAGACGAGAAAGCTCTTCTGGCAAAAGAGCTATGGAGCTATCAGAAACTCGAAGATAATATTTTCCGTCATTTGTTGAGGCTATAGTTTGCCTGCTTGGCAAAATTTCTATCTTAATAGTTTGTCCACCATTGGAATTAGTCTCGATAGTAGCGTTTACGGAAACGTTTTGAGTAATGTCAGAAATTCTTTTTTTAAGTTTATTGGGCAAATCCAAGTCATCAATTTTTTGGCTTGTGGGCGGAATAATTTGCTTATCTTCAATTCCAATAACCAAAGTTCCTCCGTTGGCATTAGCAAAAGCAACGCAATGCTTGGAAATATAATCTCTGTCACTTTCCGATGGCTTAAACTTTCCATCTGGATCGAAACTTATTATTCGTAAAGATTTTTTTTCAAAATTTTGATTTTCCATTTTACCCAAATTTTTTCTTGTAATTTTTAATTACCACCAGCGCCACCACGTTAAAAATAAAAGTAAAAACAAACAGGGTTAAAGCCAGCGCAAAGGCGGCAAGGGTTTTGGGGCTGTTAAATTCTTGATCGCCAACCAAAAGTGTAACAATTTGGGCGGTGGCGGTTGTGACCGAATCAAGAGGATTAAAAGTTAGTTTGGCAACCAAACCAGCCGCCATAACTACAATCATGGTTTCGCCAATGGCGCGCGACACCGCCAAAATTACAGCGCCAACAATTGATGGCATGGCGGAGGGCAAAACCACTTTTTTAATCATTTCTGATTTGGTGCTGCCCAAAGCCAGCGCGCCGTCTTTTAGGCTTTGTGGCACCGAATTTAGCGCGTCGTCAGTTAGCGAAAGCACAAAAGGAATAATCATCACACCCATTACAAAACCAGCCGCCAAAGCACTTTCCGAGGCAATTTCTAAACCAAAAAAGGCAAATAAATTTTTAAAAAACGGTGCCACCGTAATTACTGCAAAATATCCATAAACAACCGTGGGAACGCCCGCCAAAATTTCTAAAATCGGCTTAAGATAATCGCGGGTTTTGCTTTTGGCGTAAAGACACAAATAAACTGCCGCCATAATTCCAATTGGCACCGCAACAATCATGGCAATTAGCGTGATTAGCAAAGTTCCAAGAAAAACTGGCACAATACCAAAAGAACCCTTTCCAACTGATTGTTCGGCGGTGGTTGCGCTTTGGGGGTTCCACGTGGTGCCAAATAAAAAATCAAAGGGATTTACAAACTTAAAAAAGCGCAAAGCTTCAAACAAAATTGAGGCGGTGATAATTACGGTAATTAAAATTCCAATAGCCGCGGTAGCAAATAAAATAAGGCTTCCGGCTTTTTCGATATGTTTTTTTGAGTTGAAATTTTTATGAGAAAAAATTTTGACCAAAAAGAAAATTCCGCTTAAAAATACCAAAACCAAAAAATATTTTATCGTAATAGAAAATGACGATAAAAGAATTACGATTGAAAAAATTATCGACCACAAAACAAAGCAATAAACGTGATGAATTGGCAACGAAGCAAAACGCAGCTTTTTTTCAGAATTATTTTGTGAAAAATTGCGAAAATTTTTGATATTTTTATTAAGCAAAAAAGACAATCCAACAACTAGAATCAGAGCAAAAATTAGAAAATTCATGAGCGAGTTTGAAATAACTTAAATCAAGGAGTTTTAAACAATTTTGTTCGCATTAGTTTTTAAATCAACTTATGAAAAAAATCAGACTTTTTATCGAAGAAAAAAACTTAAATTTAGACTTGCAAATAAAAGTTTTTGGCAGCGATTTTGAATATTTAACCAAAGTAATGCGTCAAAAAATTGGAGACGAAATTTTGGTTTTCAACGGCGTTGATGGCGAGTTTGTGGCAAAAATTTTTGCTTTAGAAAAAAAGTTTTTACACGCCAAAATTATTGAAAAAAAATCTGACTTAAAAAAAGTTGCCAACATAACTTTGGCTTTTGCGCCAGTTAAAAATGCGCGCATCGACTTTATTGCCGCAAAAGCTACCGAACTTGGCGTAGCAAGCTTTCAGGCAATTTTTACCAATCGCACAATTGTTGATAAAATTAATTTTGAGCGTTTTAAGGCAAATATCAAAGAAGCTTGCGAACAATGTGAAAGAAATGATTTTCCGCAAATTTTGCCGCCAAAAAAATTGATAAAGTTTTTGAGTGAATCAGAGGCAAAAAATAAGATATTTATTCTGTGCGACGAGTCGCATGGCGGCAAAAAAGCCAGCGAAGTTTTGCAAAAAATCAATGTGAATAAAAAATCGGAGCAAAAATCTGAAGAAAAAGTTGAGCAAAAAGAAATTGTGATTTTGGTTGGACCCGAAGGCGGATTTTGCCCAGAAGAGTTTGAAAAAATGCGCGCCTTAAAAAATATTTTTGCAATTTCGTTAGGGCCAAGAATCTTGCGCTCTGACACCGCAATTATTTCGGCGATAACTTTGGTTCAAGAATTTTTAGGAGATTTTTAGGTGCTAAAAAAAATAAAATTATTTCAAATTTTTTTTGTTGGATTTTTGTTGTTTTCAATCAATTGCAAAGCGGCTGAAGCTCCAAAATTAATTATCAAAAAACTTGATAAAGAAATCTTCGATTTATCAAAGCAAAAAGGCAAAATTGTTATCATAAATTTTTGGGCGCAATGGTGCGTTAATTGTCGTAAAGAATTGCTAATTTTGGATAAAATTTACGCCAAATATCAATCTCGAGGTCTTGAAATTATTGGCGTTAGTATCGACGAAAAAAGAGATTTGAACAAGGTTTTAAATATTGTTGAAGGCAAAAAATATCCAAACGCGATGCTTTTTGATGAGTTAGAAAATTCTTTTGGCGAGCCAAATTTGGTTCCGACTTCTTATGTTATTGACCAAAAAGGAAACTTGATAACCAAAATAATTGCAACCGACCAAGAAATTGAAAAAAAAGATTTTGAAGAGTCAATTGAAAATCTTTTGAATTAAGTATTAGAGCCTGTCTTTAGTTAAAAATTTCTCAAACTTTAAAAAAAATGAAAATAGCAATAATTGGAGCTGGAATTTCTGGTTTAGTTGTGGCGCGCGAATTGACCAAACTTGCTAAAATTACAGTTTTTGAAAAAGCCCGTGGAGTTGGCGGCAGAATGGCTACAAGATCAATTGACAATTATCAGTTTGATCACGGAAGCCAGCATTTTTTTGTTAAAACCACAGCTTTCAAAAATTTTTTGCAGCCACTTGAAGAACAAAAAATTATTTCGCGTTGGGACGCTGATTTTTGCGAAATTGATTCTAACAAAATTGTTCATCGAACTAAGTGGTCAAAAGAAAATCCTCACTTTGTTGGCACGCCAAAAATGAATAATTTGTGCAAATATTTGGCAACCGATATTGACGTTAAAAGCCAAGTTCAGGTTAAAAATATCGTTAAAAAAAATAATCAGTGGCAGCTTTTTGATTTAGAAAATCAAAGCTTGGGAGAATTTGACTGGGTAATTTCTACCGCGCCCGCCAAACAAACGGCTGATTTGATTCCAGAATGTTTTTGCCATTTGCAACAAGTAAAAAATATTAAAATGACGGGCTGTTTTTCTTTGATGTTGGCTTTTGAAAAACCGCTAGAGATTTCTTGGCAAGCGGCTTTGGTTCGAAATTCTAAAATTAGCTGGATTTCGCTTGATAGCAGCAAACCTCAAAGAATTAGCAAAAATTGCTTGGTTGTTCACTCGACAAATTCTTGGGCCGAAGAAAATATGGAAAATGATTTGGATTGCTTGAAATCGGAGCTAATTAGCGAACTTAGTCAGATAATTGGGTTTAACGCAAACGAGGCAATTCACGCTAATATTCACCGCTGGCGTTACGCCAATATTTCAAAACAAAAAGGCGACGAATCTTTGGTCGACAAAGTCAATAAACTTGCAACCTGTGGTGATTGGTTAATTCACGGTCGAATTGAAAGCGCTTTCATCAGCTCAATGAATTTGGTTGACAAAATAAAACCATTACTATCTTAAGTTGAGTAAGAAAAAATATTTTTGCTTTTTTTAAAAGGCGTTTTTTTAAGTGGAAAATCTTAAAAATTTACCCTTTGGGTTCTTAAGCGCAAAAATATTCTTCTTTTTTTAACCAACTACGAGGCAGGAATTTATGAGCAAAAATCCAATCCTATCATTTTTTAGTCTAAAACCAAAAACCCAAGCAAACCCAAAACCAAACCAGACAAATCAAGAAGATAAAAATTCAGAGTTGCTCGAACTAGCCAAAAGCGGCAATGATATCGCATCAAATTTTAAACATTTGATAAAAGAAGGAGCCGATTTTAACGCCAGAGACGAAAACGGTTGGACGCCTCTTATGCACGTTGCTTGCAATGGCAGCAACAATATATTGGGTGTTTTGTTTAATCGATTACATGATAATCTTGAAATTAACGCGATTAATGAAGATGGAAAAACCGCGCTAATGCTTGCAATTGAAAAAAACCCTAACAATTCGGTTAAATTTCTAAATGACCTTTGGAAATTCTATCGAGAAGCTCAAGTTGATTATCTACACAATATTATTACTGACAAAGTTGGTGAAACAGCTCTTTTTAAAGCGGTTAAAATAAATAATTTAGAGCTAGTAAAGACTTTGGCTCTTAAAAGAACTAAAGATTTGAATGCCACTAATCAAGATACTTTAAAAGAAAGTAAGCCAAGATACGACATCGATATTCCCGATAAACACCAAACCACGCCGCTAATTCTTGCCGCATTTAACGATAACAAAGACATTGTAGAATTTTTAATAAGCAAAGGAGCAGATGTTAATATTTGCGAAGAAAAACAATTTAATACTCTGAATTTTGCAATTATAAATAAAAATCCAGAAATTGCGCAACTTTTGATAAAAGCTGGCTCCAAAATTACCATCCCCGAAAATTTGGCTGAAAGTTTTGGAAAGTTTGGTTTTTGGAGTATCGATAATGAAATAAAAAATCAGACAAGCCAAATTTTAGATTCTTTTGAAGAGATAAAAAATTTAGTGCAAAACATTGAAGATTTAAAAAACAATGAAGAAGTTGTGCTCGATTTTTCTTCTAACCCTTCTTCAATTCAAGCTAAAAAAAGCAGCCCTTCAGAAGAAAGTTTGCAACCACTAAAAGGCCCTATCAATTTTTTAGAACAAGGTTTTCAATCACTAAAAACCTCTTCTTCTCCGCAAAATATCTTTGGAAAACTTTCAGGCGCAGGAGAAACAATTGGAAAAGCTGCAACTAATTTTTCTTCCGCAATTTCTTCTCCAAGTCAAGGGATGAAAAGCCTTTTTTCAATAGAAGGTTTTCAACCAATAGATACGCTTTTTTTTGATTCAAATCAAAGTTCAAAAAAAACAGAAGGTGGGGAAAAACAACCAGCGAAAGACATATTTTCAGATTTTTCAGAACTTTTTGCTTCAAAGCAAAGTCCAAAAAAAACAGAAGGTGCAGAAATTGCCAATGACCAAAAACCTTTTTTAGAAGCGGAAGGTAAAAAAATTGCCAATGACCAAGAACCTTTTTTAGAAGCGGCGGCAAATAACAACTTTTCATTGGTTAAAAGTTTAATAGAAAGCGGACGCTTTGGTGTTGATTACTATTCTGAATATTCTGGCAAAGAAACTAACGCACTAATTCTTGCCGAAAACTACAAAACCAACCAACCAGAACTAATTAATCTTATTATCGATTACGAAAACGAATTAGAAAATGTTGAAAATCAAGCAGTTTTTGACGAGAACAATTCGACTCGTTTAGTTCAATTTTTAGTAAGATCTGGAGCCAATATTGATGAATTAGACAGCTCTGGCAAAAGTGCTCTTGGTTATTCAATTTACAATTTTGCGCTTCGTAATATTTCGCCAATAACCGATAAAATATTGCCTTTAAGCAGATTTTTATTGGGGATTGATAAGAATGACGAATCGCTAAAACTTGATAAAATTTCTAGCCTTGATCTCGTAACAAGAAATTTACAGCTCGTAAAAGCTTCTAAAGCCAAAAAAGACGACTTCCCAAAGTATAATGAAAATGAATTAGAAGCTCTTGAAAATTCTCCTTCTGCTTCAAGCCCAAAAAGCGAGGAAGGGCAAGTTTTGGATTCTATCAAAAACTTGGTTGAAGAAGCTTCTAAATCAGTTCTTGAAGTAAGAAAAATAATATTGATTCAGCAACTAGAAAAATCCCGATACAGAACTGAACAAGAAGGTTTAAAAGATTTTCGCCCCTCATCCAGCCCATCAACCAAGCGCAAAGAAGAAATTTTAAAAGGCAGTGTTATTGAAGCGGTAAAAAATAAAAATCTTGGATTAATTACGAAATTGTTATATGAGGACAAAGCTGATATCAACGATGTTGACATCAATGGTTGTAACGCATTGATGTTTGCCGCTAATCATCAGCCAGAATTAATTTCTTTTTTAATGAGATGTGACAAAGCAGAAGGACTGAGGGAAGAACCGAAGAAAGAAATGAATTATAAACTAGATTTTCAGGCTCGCGATTCTAGGGAAAGAACGGTTTCGATGCTTTTGGTAGAAAGGTATATTAAAGATTCGAGTGGTGATCCGCATAAAGTTTATGCGATTATTCAAGAGCTTTACCCAACTTTAGAAGGTAAATCTGGTGCCGAAATAGAGCGGCTTATCAAAAACATTAACTCTCAAGATGCAAACGGATTATCTATTTTAATGCAGACAGTTGAAGAAAGCGTAGATGAAAATGGTAAAAAGTTAGTCAAATCTTTATTAAATCGAGGTGCCAACGTTAATCAAAAAGATTTTTACGATCGCACGCCTTTAATGCACGCAGCTAGAAATAATTTTTGTCCAGAGATAGCGAAAATATTATTGGGAAACGGAGCTGAAATAAATGCAAAAGATATTAACGGCAAACGTGCCATTGATTTTGCTAAAGATCATAAAATCGCTAGATATAACGAAGAAAATCAATCAAAAATAATTAGACTTCTTGAAGAAGCTGAATCTAAAAAAGATGATAAAAAAATCGGAATTCTTCCAACTATTTTTGCTTCAAAAAATCAGGCTCAAGACTCTAAGGATAATATTTTTGACGCAATAAAAAATTATCCGGAAAAAGGGGTATCTGAAATATTGCTAGCATGGTCAGAATTAAATCAGCTTTTGGGCAATAAAACAAATCAAAGGCTTCGAAATGAAAATGGCTATAATTTATTTATGTTTGCCGCCCAAAATAAACCGCAACTTCTTGAAACTTTACTTTGTTCAATTCCAAAAAGTGCGGAAAAAATTAACGAAAAAATACCTCCTTTCGGTCAAACAACTCTAATGATTTTAATAAAAAGCTCGCGGGTCATTCCAAAAAGCGAGAGTGAGGTTGAAGATTTAAAAAGAAATATATTGGGTTATGTAGAATATCTGAAAAATGCTGGCGCCAATCCTAATATTGGCGACATAAATGGACGAAACGCGTTGATGTATGCGATTGAATATCGTCCAGAACTTGTTTGCGATTTAATCGATCAAGAAAAAAATAGGGAGACGAAAAATTTTAATCAGATATTCGATTTTAATGCAAAAGATAACAACGGAAACACTGCTTTGATGTTGGTTGTTAGCAAAAAATCCGACCAGATTAATTTTGAATTGAAAAAAAAGATAATTGATAAGCTGATTGAAAAAGGAGCTAACGTTAATGCTAAAAATCATAGCGGATTTGACGCCTTAATGATTGCGGCCGATTACTCCGATGATGTTCGCTTGGTTAGGTATTTAGTTGATAAGGGATCGAGAACAGACCTGACATATCAAGGAGGTAAAAAAGCGCACGAGATTCTTAGCGAAAGAAATCCTAAAAACGAACCAATAATCAATTTTTTGAAATTAAAAAGTCGTGAAAAAACAGAAACAAAAAGAACAGAAGATTCAAGGGATTCTAAGGCTTCTGCACTTTTTCGTTAAAAACGCGAACAATCTTTAGTTTTGCATAAAGCAAAAACGTCTACGTAAATTCTTCGATTCAAAATTTGTAATGGCTTAAATTTGATCTGACATTCTGTAAAATTGCTCAACCAACAAAAACAAGATTTACACGATTACTTGTGTCAACGTTACTGCAAAAAGTAATCAAACCAAGTTATATCAAACTAAGAGTTTATCTTCTTGTCCGAAGAAAGTGGCATTAATTAGAAAGCAAAGTTTGATTTTAGAAAGAAAAAGAAAGAGTAGTTTGGTTTAATTATTGCTCACCGAACAAATCAAATGCATCCGCAATAGATTTGTTCGGCGAGCAATAATTCAAAATTTATCAAACTCAACAAACGAATTTTGAATTTGATTGAGTATAAACAAAAGAAATCTGCGCCTTATTCAAAATAGCATCACGATTTTTTGACCTTAATTTCTTCGGCAACGGCAGATGGAACTGGCTCATAACAATCGAATTCCATGGCATAGCTGGCTCGACCTTGAGACAAAGAACGAAGAGTATTTACATATCCAAACATTGATGCCAAAGGAACTTTCGCTGTTATCACTTGAGCCACGTCTCTGCCTTCTAAGTTTTGAATTTGTCCGCGACGTGAGTTTATATCGCCTATCACGTCTCCCATATAATCTTCAGGAGTAACAACTTCTACTTTCATAATAGGCTCAAGAATTATTGAGCCAGCTTTTTGCATAGCTTCTCTAAAAGCTGACCTCGATGCAATTTCAAATGCCAGAACACTTGAATCTACATCGTGATAAGCTCCGTCAAGCAAGATTGTTTTTAATCTAACAACAGGAAATCCAGCTAAAAAACCTGTTTCTTTTGCCGATTTTAAACCTTTTTCAACCCCAGGAATATATTCTTTTGGAACTCTTCCGCCGACAATTTCGCTTTCAAAAATAAAGTTTTCTTTGTCGTCAACAGGAATAGGCTCGAAACTAATTTTAACTTTTGCAAATTGACCAGAACCACCAGATTGCTTTTTGTGCGTGTAGTCGATTTCAACTTTTTTTGTAATTGTTTCGCGATAAGCTACTTTTGGCTGACCAATGTTCGCCTCAACTTTAAATTCGCGCTTCATTCGATCGATAATGATCTCTAAATGCAACTCTCCCATTCCTCTCAAAATTGTTTGACCAGATTCTTGATCGGATTCAATGCGCAAAGATGGATCTTCTGAAGCTAATCTTGACAAAGCCATACCCATTTTTTCTTGATCAGCGGTTGATTTTGGCTCAACTGAAACCTCGATTACTGGTTCAGGAAAAATCATTCTTTCCAAGACAATATCATAATCGGTTTCAACCAAAGTATCTCCTGTTGTGGTATCTTTTAACCCAGCTAGCGCAACGATATCTCCGGCGTAAGCTTCTTTGATATCTTCTCGGTTATTTGCATGCATCAAAAGAATACGACCAATTCTTTCCTTTTTATTTTTGGTTGTATTAACCGCCCCAGTTCCGCTTGTTAAGGTTCCGGAGTAAATACGCACAAAAGTTAACGAACCAACAAAAGGATCTGTCATAATTTTAAAAGCCAAACCAGCAAACTTTTTATCACCACAATTAATGCTAATATGTTCTTCGCTTTTAAGATTTATCGCCGGAATTTTTTTGATATCAACTGGGCTTGGCAAGTAATCAACTACCGCATCAAGCAAGGTTTGAACGCCCTTATTTTTAAACGCAGTTCCATTTAAAACTGGCACAAAAGCTCCAGATATTGTTGCTTGGCGAATACATTTTTTTAAATCAGCTTCAGAAATTGACTCTCCGGCTAGATAGTTTTCCATTAAAACGTCATCTTGTTCGATTGCAGCTTCAACCAGCTGTTCACGATATTCTTTTGCTTTGCTTAAAATATCGGCCGGAATTTCTTCTAAAGAATAGTCGGCTCCCATAGTTTCATCTTTCCAAACAACCGCTTTCATCTTAACTAAATCAATCAATCCACCGTAATTTTCAGCTTCATTAATTGGCAATTGCAAAGGAATTGGGCGGGCACCAAGTCGAGTTTTCATCATATCAACGCATCGATAAAAATTGGCTCCGGTTCTGTCCATTTTATTTACGAAACACATTCTTGGAACTTTGTATTTGTTAGCTTGGCGCCATACTGTTTCTGATTGAGGCTCAACACCAGCAACCGCATCAAAAACTGCAACCGCGCCATCTAAAACGCGCAAAGAACGCTCAACCTCAATTGTAAAATCTACGTGTCCTGGAGTGTCTATAATATTGATGCGATGATTATTCCAAAAACAAGTTGTAGCAGCAGATGTGATTGTTATACCTCGCTCTTGTTCTTGCTCCATCCAATCCATAGTTGCGGCTCCGTCGTGAACTTCGCCAATTTTGTGAGATTTTCCAGTATAAAAAAGAATGCGTTCAGTCGTGGTGGTTTTGCCAGCGTCAATATGCGCCATAATTCCGATATTGCGGTATTTTTCGATCTCAATTTGACGTGCCATAAACAAAAAATGATTGTTGATAAGTTGAAGGATTTAGGGGTTTGGAATTTAAAAATTAGAGATCTTTTTTGTTGAATTGCAAAGATCTGTTCAGGTCATCTGAAAGATTATATACTCAAACTGATTCAAGATCTTGGTTTTTAAAAAATCAAAATCTATTGCGGATGCGGTGATTTATTCGCCGCGTAGCAATTCAAAAGCAAGCCAAATTCGACTTAAATCGAATTTGATTTAGTATAAAAGCCCAAAGCAAGATAGTAATCGCGCAACTTATTGGTCGATTTCTAATTGACAAGAAAATTCCTTATTTCAACTAAGATTGCGTTGCCTTTATAGACTTAAAAAAAGTCTATTTAAATTTGCTCGGAGCTTTCCTTATTTTTTATCAAAAATTTTTTAGCAAATTCAGAAAAATTTTTCTCTTCAATGTGTTTGCGAATTTCAGACATTAAATCTTGGTAATAAAAAATATTATGTTCAGACATCAACATTGAAGCCAAAATTTCATTCGACTTAGTCAAGTGATGTAAATAAGCGCAACTATGATTTTGACAAGCGTAGCATTGGCATTTTTGGTCTAGCGGATTTGGATTTTCACGATGTTTAGCATTTCGAATATTAATAACGCCTTCCCGAGTAAAAGCTTGTCCATTTCGACCAGAGCGCGTTGGAATTACGCAGTCAAACATGTCAATACCGCGCGCAACTGCGCCAACAATATCTGAAGGCTTTCCAACTCCCATTAAATAACGCGGTTTATTTTGCGGCAAAAAATCTGGCGCATAATCCAAAACCTCAAACATTAAATCTTGACCCTCGCCAACAGCCAAACCGCCAATTGCGTATCCATCAAAATCAATTTCAATTAATTTTTGCGCAGAAATTTGACGCAAATCTTTGAAGGTTGAACCTTGCACAATACCAAAAATTCCGTAACCGAGTCTTTCTTTGAAAGCTGCTTTTGACCTTTGCGCCCACAAAATAGAACGTTGCATGGCATCTTTGGCTTGTTGAAAAGTTGCAGGAAATTGTACACATTCATCAAAAATCATTGTGATGTCGCTTCCTAGTTGGTGTTGAATTTCAATCGAGCGTTCGGGGCTAACAAAATATTTTGTGCCATCAATATGCGATGAAAATTCAACACCTTCATCCGAAATTTTTCTGATTTTTGATAAAGACATCACCTGAAAACCGCCAGAATCAGTAAGAATTGGCTTATTCCAATTCATAAATTTGTGAAGACCGCCAAGTTGTTCAATTAGATTTGATCCCGGTCGCAACATCAAATGATAAGTATTTCCTAAAATAATTTCTGCGCCAGATTTTTGAACATCGCAAAATTTTATTGCCTTAACAGTTGCGGCAGTACCAACTGGCATAAAAGCAGGAGTTTGAATATTACCGTGAGCAGTTACAACCTCTCCTCTTCTTGCTTTATTTTCGATGTTTTTTAGTTTGAAAGAAAATTCTACGCTCATTTATTTTTTAAGTTATGAAAAGATTTTTGCCTTTTTTGATATTGATTTTTTTGGTTAACGTAATTGGGTTTGCAACCTACAATCTAAACAAACAACAAGATTTTGAGAAAAAAAATAAAAGCCCCAATTCTGACGATAATTTTTCAGTTCATTTTGAAAAAGAAAAAATTGTGCTACCAGAATTTTCATTTCCCAATTTGTTCAACGAAAAGGAAGATTTTTCAAAACAAAATCTGATTGGCAAATATTCGTTGATAAACTTTTTTGCCTCTTGGTGTTCGACTTGTAAATCTGAACACGAAGTTTTGTTAAGATTACAAAGAGAAAATATTGTTGATATTTACGGAATAGCGTGGCGCGACATTGACGAAAATACCAAAAATTATTTAAAAAAAAGCGGCAATCCTTACAAATTAATTGCCACAGATAGTCGCGGATTGTTTAGTAAAATAACTGGAATTCAAGCGGTTCCCGAAACTTTAATTATCGACAAAAAAGGTAATGTTGTAATGCGTTTTCGCGGCAATTTACAAGATTTTTCAATTAACGAAATTAGAGATTTTTTAAAGAACAAGAACCTCGAAAACTTTTAGTTAGTTTTAAAATCAACCATACCAAACTATTAATTTACACTCTTAACCAGCAAAGAATTTTTGAGGAAAAATTCGTATTGAGTCTAAAATCAAAATGACGTTGACAGCAAATATTCTGACTAATTTTATCTCAAAATTTCCGTAATTGATTATTCTTAACTTTTTTATCGGTTTATCGTTCGCTACCCTCGCCTTTACTTATATTATTTCCATTTTTTCCATCTTGAGCAGCTTCTAAAAATGATCGTGGTTTTTCTGCTTTGTTCTCAAACCCTAGTTTTTCAACCCAGCTAATTTTTTCTAAAGAATCGCCTTGAACCCTAACTTTCAATTTTTCAACAAGAAAATCACCTTCTTTTGCTTTTGCTTTAAGGGTTTGCGGTATTTTTTGCCTATCAACCATAAAAACCGGAATCTCTCTTTCAACTTTATCGCCAGCCTGATTCTCGTTAGTTTTTGAATCTTTGTCCAAATATCTTTTTGCCAAATAAGAAACTCTATTTTGAGTTTCTTTTATTAGGTCTAAATCTTGGCTTTTTTGAGATAATTTCTCGATATCCGCCGCTTCAATTGTAAGGATAATATTTCTTCCTTCTATCTCTATATTTTCAGGAGCAATATCATGTTTTTTTAACATTCCTTTAATCCAGTTATTTCCAACCACTTTTGGATCATCGCGTTTTAAAAATGAGGAATCAAAGACGAATCTGCCTGTTTCATCTGGGTGATATTCAAAATCGGGCGTTGTGGCAAAAGACAATCCAATTGCCGCTTTTTCAAGAGGCGTAGTTGCCTGTTTTATTCTTTCTTGAAATTTTGCTTGATTATCATTTATTCCAACAATTATTCCGCTTGCTTCGCTTAAGATTTTTTTGTTATAAAGATCGGTTAAGTCACGACCAAGCTCAACCCACGATCCGCCTGTAATAAGAAGGGTTTTTCCTTTTAAATCTTTTTGATTTGAAATTGAATTAGAATCAACCACAACCACATCATTTATTTGGTTTAATTCACCATGTTTGCTGGCGGAATCATTCAACGGCGATAATTCAAGTTCAGCATTATCTTTAAAATCAGCATATGATTTTGGCTCTGATTTTCTTTCTTGCTTAAAATCAGGAGTAATTTCCGAATCTTTTTTTGAAAAGCCTCCTTGTTGCTGATATAATCTTGAATTTTCTAATTGGCCTTGCTTAGTGATAATTGCTTTGTTGTTCCCGACATCAATTGCAATATTGCCAAAATTCATGATTGGAGTTGGTTCTTGACCTGCATGAAGGTGTCCAAATTGATTACCAGGAATAAAAAATAATGGCTGATCAAGATCTTTAGCTAAATCTTGCAATTCTTTTGGCAAACTTTCTTCTGCATTTCCCCCAACACCACTTGCTTTTCCTACCAATATTGCCTGCACATTTTCTAGTGCTCCAGCTTCTTTGGCCGCCCTTAATCTTTTTGACAAAACTTCATAACCACTAACATCTTCAACCATCAATACGGTATTTGGAGCAAATTTGGGTTGCCAAGGTGTATTTAGTGAGGCAAACAAACCTCCGGCTACAGTTGCATAAACTGAACCAGAGATTGTTTCTTTGATTCCTTCCTTATCTGCTAAAATAAGACCCTCAAATTCAGTTTGATAACTATCATCTGATTTCATTGCAGCAGAAACATTCTTAGTCACATTTTCACTAACTCCAGCAACATTTCCGTAAATAGAAGGAAAGCCAAATTTTGCCAAAGCAATTTGAATACCAGAAACATCACTCATCCCAACTATTACTGGCAAAGGTCTATCATTGGAAAATCCATTTTCAGCTCCTAAAACATATTCAAGTTTTTGACCGCTTAGAGGATCTATTTGGTGTTTTTCAATATATTCTTTCGGATTATTTCCGTAATCCACTAACAATTTAGCAACCTCGGGCGCAGATTCGCCACCATTTATTGCCCACATTGCCGATATGTCTGGATCCTGCGCAAAGTTAATAATCTGTAAGGCTCTTGTTTCGGCTGTATTAGCAATATCTGAATGACGAAAGGGATATAATTCGCTATCACTATTTGAATCAAAAACAACATCAAAACCCATCGCCTTAACTCTTTGTGCGCTTTGCTCGATATTTCCTCCCATTTGTTTATGTCCGCAGGCTGGGGTAATTAAAGCAATTTTTAAACTGTTTATGCCTTGAATTTTCATATTTGATGTTGGCTTGAAGTTGGCGATTGATTTTATTTAAACTTGCTTAAAGCAAAGGTTAGAACAAATAAAAGACGAAAAAAAGATTGACAAGCATTTTGTCAATCATAAGTTGCGCGACCCTTTATTAAAGATGCTCTTTTTACTTAGAAAAAATTTATGTTTGCAATTATCGAAACTGGCGGAAAACAATACCGCGTTTGCGCTAACGAAAAAATTATTGTTGAAAAACTTGTTGGCGAATCTGGTTCAAAAATAACACTCAACAAAGTTCTATTAGTTAAGTCTGACGAAGGAAATGTTTCTTTTGGCAATCCTTTAGTCAATGGAGCAGAAGTTGAAGCAGAAGTTGTCAAAACTTTTAAAAATGACAAAGTGATTATCTTTAAAAAAAGAAGAAGAAAAAATTCTCGTAGAAAAAATGGTCACCGTCAGCAACAAACTTTATTAAAAATCTTATCAATTAAGGCTTAGCCGTACGGGGTTTAAAGATTTTTCTTAAATTTCTGTATAACATTTAGGAGTATCCATGGCGTCAAAAAAAGCTGGAGGTAGCTCAAGAAACGGTCGAGATTCGGCTGGTAGAAGACTTGGGGTTAAAAAATATGGCGGTCAATCCGTAATTACTGGAAACATTATTGTTCGCCAAAGGGGAACAAAATGGCATCCTGGTGAAAATACTGGAATTGGCAAAGACCACACAATTTTTGCTAAAATTGCTGGATTTGTGAACTTTGTAAAATCAACTCACAAAGGAAGAAGAATATTCATAAATGTTGTCCCTTCAAACTAAAATTTAAAAATCCGATTTGTTCAAAAATATACAAATCGGATTTTTAATTTCTTTTTTCTTAGGGCGGATATGGCGAAATTGGCAGACGCACTAGACTTAGGATCTAGCGCCGCAAGGCATGTGGGTTCAAGTCCCTCTATCCGCACCACAAAAATATTCAAAGATTTTCAAAAAAAACGCTTAAAGGATTCCGTCCTTAGTCTTTTTTAGAGCCATATTTTATCTTAATTTTTGCTTATTATCGAAAGAATTTGACAACCTTTGAACTGCTTGCGCGGACAAACAAATGTTCAAAAAAATTAATTTCTTTTCAAGTGAGTTTCTCTTTGCATTGCAATCATTTGCAGCAGATTTTTGATTTTATTAAATTTACCCCAATAACGCTTAAGCAAATTCAACCCGATTCAAGCAAATCTTAGGTTTATTAGGGTTTAGCATGTAAGCAAGCAGAGCCGATAAAATGTTAGTGAAGTAGTTGATTTTTGATCGATATTTGGCTGACGAACAAGATGCCTAAAAT